>NZ_JBEOVY010000142.1:0-18213 GCF_040295745.1 Saccharopolyspora sp. NPDC002686 | reverse complement strand
TCCCCTTCGCCCTCTCCTTTGTTGGCGCGTGGGTTTCAACCCTTCCGCCCTGCCCGGGCTGGGGGGGGGGCGCCGCGGGGCCCCCCCCCCCCCCCCGGCGTGGTGGGCCGATGGATCAGCCCTGGGGGCAGTTGTTCGGCGCCGGTGTGCCGGCGAACCGATCCGCGGCCCAGGTGGGGAAGCGCTCCGCGGCCTCGGGGACGACGGACTCGTGGTCGAGCCCGTCGAACTCCTGGTAGTCCACTGAGGACCCTGCCTCGCACAGGGCCGTGCGTTCGCGGCTCGTCAGCTCGACCGGGGTCGTCGTGTCGGCCGAGCCCTGGTAGATGGTGAAGGGCATCGAGCCCGCGGGCCGGAAGTCGTCCACTTCGGTGAGTGCCTTCGACCAAGCGCTGTCAGGGGACATGGCGCCCGGCTGGTAGGGGTCGCGCAATGCGCTGGCGCTGTCCCCGATGTCGAAGCACCCGTCGGCCAGCACCGGTAGCTGCTCCATGGCCTCGCCGGTGAGGAAGTCGCTGTAGCGCAGTTGCGGATGAGCGGCCTTGATCCCGGGCAGCGTGGCGATGACGTAACCGGCCAGTTCCGGGCTCTGCATCGAATTGAGCGTCAGATCGCGGATCCGGACGGCGGGCGCGATGAGCGCGGCTCCCAGCCCCTCGAACTCCGGGGCGTAGGTCCGTGCGATCGACTCGACGTGCATGGTCGTCTGGCCGCCCTGCGACCAGCCGTACTGGACGAACCTGTTGGACGCGTTGAGCTCGGGGAGGTTCCGCACGGCGCGCAGGACGTCCAGGGAGGCCCGCGCGTTGTCCTGGCCGACCATGTAGTGGGAGGGGCCGGGCAGCGCCTGCCCGGGGTAGTCGCTCATCGCGACGACATGACCCTGGTCCAGCAGAGCTCGGATGGCCGGTACCCGGGACTGGTCGCCCTCGCCCAGACTCCTGCGGGAGGGCGCACAACTGTCGGCCGATCCGGTCGTCTCGTGGTTCCAGAGCACCACGTCCCGCGGGGAGTGGCTCTTGCCCGCTGGCACGTAGATCTCGCCGGACACGTACTTCTCGACGCCGGGCTGGATCTCCGAGACGTAGATGACGTTCCACCCCCTGGCTCCGCTCGGTGCGTCGGACCGCGGCTGGACCCAGTAGATGTCGCCGGGCTTCGCCGTCTCCGGAGGCTGCTCGTGGACGTCCCAGAACGTCGTTCCGGTCGGGCCTGGCCTGGCCGACAGCGAGTCCTCCTCCGGTTCCGCGCTGACGCTTCCGGTGAAGACCATCGCGGCCACGGAAGTCGCGACCGCCGTCTTGGCGAAGACCGATCTCCTGCGCAGTTGTCTGGCTGGCACGCTTCTCTCCGTATTCCTCGGGAAATTTCGACTGGTGAGCTCCTGATGCGTCGGCGCAGCGGGACGGTTCGGCGTCCTGCTATTCGAAGAAGCGGTACACCGGCTCAGCCACCACTGCGGGCCGGTCGGCGCCCTCGAGTTCGATCTGGCCGTCGACGGTCAGCTGCACGCCGCCTTTCGGCAGTTCCTCGATCTGCTTCAGGGTGGCGTTGAGCCGCACCCGGCCACCTGCGGGAACGGGGTTGGTGAACCGGACCTTGTTCAACCCGTAGTTCACGGCCATGGTCACGCTGTCGACCTCGAGCACCTCCGCCCACATCGGGATGATCAGCGAGAGCGTCAGGTAGCCGTGCGCGATGGGACCGCCGAACGGGCTCTCGGCCCGAGCGCGTTCGGGATCGACGTGGATCCACTGGTGGTCGTCGGTGGCGTCGGCGAAGGTGTTGATCCGGTCCTGGGGCACCTCGATCCACGAGCTGGTGCCCAGGTGCCGGCCCTCGAGGGGCTTGAGGTCGGAGAGGGTCGCGACGCGAGTGGTGGACATGGGACTCCTGTCGGTTCGTACGGTGAGCGGCTGGTCAGCGCTTGATGCCCAGAACGCGCAGTGCGTTCTCCTTGAAGATCAGCGGTGCCACTTCGGGTTTGATGTCGAGAGCGGCGAAGTCCTTGCGCCAGCGGTCTACCTGGATCACCGGGAAGTCGGAGCCGAAGAGCGCCTTCTCGCGCAGCACGGAGTTCACCGCCCGGACCAGCTGCGGCGGGAAGTACTTCGGGGACCAGCCGGACAGGTCGAGGTACACGTTGGCCTTGTGGGTGGCGATGGAGATCTGCGCGTCGACCCACGGCACCGCTGGATGGGCCATCACGATCGTCAGGTCCGGGAAGTCGGCGGCGACGTCGTCGAGCAGCATCGGGTCGGAGTAGCGGAGCTTGATACCGTGCCCGCCGGGCAGTCCGGCGCCGATACCGGTCTGCCCGGTGTGGAACAGCGCGGGCACCCCTGCTTCCGCGATGACCTCGTACAGCGGGTAGAACCGCCGGTCGTTGGGCTCGAACCCCTGCATGCTCGGGTGGAACTTGAAGCCCCGCACGCCGCACCCCTCGAGCAGCGTGCGGGCCCGCTCCACCGCGGCCTTGCCGCACCAGGGGTCGACCGAACCGAACGGGATCAGCACGTCGTTGTTGGCGGCGGCCAGCTCCGCGATCTCCTCGACGGAGTTGGGGCTGTGCCCGGTGGCCGAGCCGGCATCGACGGTGAACACGACGGCGGCCATGTTGCGCTCGCGGTAGTGCTCGGCGATGGAGTCGATGCCGGGCGTGCGTTCCTCGCCTGATTTGAAGTACTTCTCCGAGGCGGCCATCAGCTCGTCGTCCAGCGAGCGATGCCCGTGGCTGTCGATCTCCACGTGGGTGTGGATGTCGATGGCCTCGATCGCGTCGAAGTCGACGCCGCATTCGTACCGGGCCGGGCTCATTTCGGCATGACCTCCTCCGGGAATTCCTCGCCCACCGACTCGATCGAGCCCGCGAAGGTCTGATCCCATGATCGCGCGATGTCTTCGGCGGCCCAGCCGCCGTCGTGGAATGCGGTGGTGGTCAGCTGCGGGTGCGACCACAGCGCCAGCCGGTCCCCGCCGACCGACAGCGCCTGGCCGGTGATCTCGGCGGCGGCATCGGACGCGAGGAAGGAGACGATCCCGGCAGCGTCCTCGGGGGTGCCCATGCCGACCTCGCGGCGGATGATCGCGGGCAGCGGCTCACCCCGCTTCATCGACTCGACGTGCGGGGCGAGGAACGGGATCGTCTCGGTCATCGCGGTCGCCGCGACCGGGCAGACCGCGTTGACGGTGATGCCGGCCCGTTTCAGCTCCATGGCCCAGGTGCGGACCATGCCGACGATGCCGGCTTTGGCCGCCGAGTAGTTGGTCTGGCCGAAGTTGCCGCGTTGGCCGGCGGGGGAGCCGATGCAGATGATCCGGCCGCCCCCGCCCTGTTCCCGGAAGCGCAGCACGGCCTCGCGCACGCAGGTGAAGGTGCCGCGCAGGTGCACGTCGATCACCGCGTCGAAGTCCTCGTCGGTCATCTTCCACAGCACTTTGTCGCGCAGGATTCCGGCGTTGGTGACCAGCACGTCCAACCGGCCGAACGCCTCGACCGCGGTGGCCACCAGTTCCCCGGCCGTTTCGGACGTGCCGACCGGCGCGACGACGGCGGTGGCCCGTCCACCTGCGGCGACGATCTCAGCAACGGCCGAGTCCGCACCGGCCCGGTCGACGTCGTTGATCACCACCGCTGCGCCGCGGCGGGCGAGCTCCTTCCCGTACGCGAGTCCGAGTCCCCGCCCGCTGCCGGTGACGATGGCGACCTTGCCGCTCAGATCCATCGATGCTCCTCCTGTCGGGTGGATCACAGGCAACCATCCATCATTGAGAAAGTCAATGATTGAGATTTGCTAGTCTTGCGGGGAACGCATCGAGGAGGACGCATGGCACAGCACCAGCCGCAGCTGCTCGCGGACGACATCGGGTTCTTGCTCTCCAGAGCAGGGGGAATGGTGCTCGGCGCGGTGAACAAGGCGCTGGTCCCGCTCGGCCTGAAGGTGCGCTCCTACTCGGTGCTGGTGCTGGCCTGCGAGCACGCGGAAGGGGTCAACCAGCGCACTGTCGCGGCGACCATGGGACTAGATCCCAGCCAGATCGTCGGGCTGATCGACGAGCTCGAGGAGCGCGGCCTGGTCGCGCGCACGCCGGACCCGGCGGACCGGCGAAACAGGCTGATCGCGGCCACCGAAGAAGGGCGCCAGGTGCGCGACGAAGCGCAAGCGCTGGTGGACCAGGCGCACAGCGGATACTTCGAGGGGCTACCCGCCGAGTCCGTGGTCCAGCTCCGGGAAACGTTGCGGCGAATCGTCTTCCCCTAGGTTCACGCTTCGCGCTGTTCGCGATTGCGCCATTGGCTGGGGCTGCATCCGAATTGTCCCCGGAACCAGCGGGAGAAGTTGCCCGGTGAGGAGAACGACAGGAGGTCGGCGATCTCCGTGAGCGTGTAGCGGTGGGTGGCGACCAGGTTCTCGGCGAGTTCGGTGCGGGTTGCGTTCAGGATCGACGAGAACGTCTCGCCTTCGTCGGAGAGCTGCCGGTGGATCGTTCGGCGGTCCACCCCGAGGCTGCGCGCGACCTGCTCGACCGAGCACCGCCCGGTGGGCAGGAGGAGCTCGATCAGTTCCCGGACCCGGTTGAGAACCGTTGATTCCCTGGGCGGTTCGAGGGTGTCGAGGATCTGGTACGCGTAGTTGCGCATGAGGGGATCGGACATCTTGTTGGGGGCGTCGAGGTCGTCGGCGTAGAAGGTGACCCCGTTGAACTCCTGCTCGAACTTGACCGCGGAGCCGAACAGCCGTCGGTGGGTGCCGGGGTCGGCAGGTGCGTGGTGGGTGAAGCAGACGGCGAGCGGTTGCCAGAGCGACCCGAGGAAGCCGAGCAGGAGTCGGTGCAGGGTGCCGAGGGCCAACTCGGTTGCCTGCCTGGTCTCGGTCTGTTCGCCGAACTCGAAACCGACGCGGATGGTGGCGAGCCCGTTGAGCACCGACATCCGCATTCGCAGCGCTTCGTTGTACATGTGCTCGTGCCGGATCAGGACGGTCAACGCGCTGCGGACATCGGGTTCTTCGCGGATCACCAGGCTCAGCGGACCGAGGTTGGCGAAGCGGCGGCGCTCGGCGAGCAGCAGCCCGAAGTCCTGCTGCCCGGATTCCACTGCGGACAGTTCGAGGAGCCGCGCGACCGCGCCGGCGGGAACCCATCTGTCCTGGAGGGCCAGGCTCGCCGGGTCGAGTCCGGCGCCCCGCAGCAGCCGTGCCGGTTCGAGCCCCACTGCCTGGCTTACCTCGATGTAGCTGTTCAGCGCGGCGTACCGGGCAAGAGGTTTCATGACCACCTCGGCAAGTGCTGTCACCAAATGATAAGCATCATGTCCCGCGAGGATAAGCCAGGAGGTTCTCGTCGGCCTAATGTCGTCCCCATCACAGCTGGTTCCGGATCCGGATGGAGGACGTCATGGCCGAAGCAGTGCGGTGCGGCTCCGCGCCAGTTGATTCCGGCCGGCGGCCCGCTGTCGACGTGCTTCGGGAGCCCTGCCGGAGCCCTGCCGCGTGGCTGGCGGCGGACCTCGTCGATCCGGCCGCGTGGACGGTGGAGCTCGCGCCATCCCATCTCGAAGAACTGGAGTCGGCGCTGCGCGAGACGCGGAAGTACGGAATCGTACTCCTGAAGATCACCCGCGACCGGTTTCGCCTTCCCACGTTGGGAAGGGTGCTGGAGCGCGTAGCCCGCGGTCTCGAGCACGGGCCGGGATTCGCGGTGATCAAGGGCGTTCCGGTTGAGCGGTACGACGAAGCCGAGATCAGCACCATCTTCTGGGGCATGGCGCAGTACCTGGGTTTTCCGGTGTCGCAGGATTCCTTCGGGCGCAAGCTCGGCCGCCTCCCGAGTGCGGCGGCCAGCCGGGGTGGCAGGAGTGCCGCGGACGTTGAGCTGCGGACTGGTGGCTCCGACGTCACGGCGTTGCTGGGGCCGCGGCTCGGCGGGCAGAGCTCGGTCGTGAGCTCGGCCGCCCTTTACAACGAGGTGCTGCGCCGGAATCCGATGCTGGTCGAGCGGATGTACGGGCGCTTCGGTTTCGACCGAGGGGGTGAGCAGCTCCCGGGCGAGCCGCCCTACCGGTCGCTTCCGCTGGTTCGTTGGTACGACGGGAAGTTGAGCTTCCGCTACCGGCGGGGCGACATCGAGTCGGCGCAGCGGTTCCCGGGGGTTCGCCGGTTGGGGCATGCGGACCGGCAGCTGCTCGACCTGATCGACGGCTTGGCGGCCGCGGCGGAGTTCCGGTTCTCCTTCGGCGTCGATCCCGGTGACATCCAGCTGTTCAACAACTACGCGGTTCTGCACTCGCACGTCCAACAGCGCTGCCACGCCGTCTCCGACGCTGGTGATCACGCGCTGCAGCTCTGGCTGACCCTCCACGATGGACGGTCGTTGCCGCCGGACTTCACGTGGAGAACCCCGGGTTACGGCGGTCCGCACGGCCGCGGCGGTGTCGCACCCCGGGACGTCGTGGACGAGCAGCGCCTCCGGGCGTGAACAACTCGCGGCATCGCCGTGCCGATGCGGAAGTACTGAAATGGGAGGAAGAACATGGCGCACGCCATCCGGTTCTACGAGACCGGCGCTCCGGAGGTCATGCGGTGGGAGCGGGTCGCGGTCGGCGAACCCGGTGCGGGAGAAGTCCGGATCCGCCACGAGGCGGTCGGGTTGAACTTCGCCGACACCTACTTCCGCACCGGCCTGTACCCGGCCGCGCTCCCCGCCGGGATGGGCGTCGAAGCTGCGGGCGTGGTCGAGGCGGTGGGGCCCGGAGTGCACCACGTCGGCGTTGGCGACCGCGTCACGTACACGGGTAGTCCGCTCGGTGCCTACAGCACTGAGCGCGTGATGCCGGCTGCGTCGCTGATGGCGCTACCGGACCCGATCGCCTTCGAGACGGCCGCCGCGATGACCATGCGCGGTCTCACCACGTCCTACCTGCTGCGCCGGATCTACCCCGTGAAGCGGGGTGACACGGTGTTGTTGCACGCGGCGGCCGGGGGAGTGGGGCTGATCTTCCTGCAGTGGGCGAAATTGCTGGGGATCACCGTGATCGGCACGGTGTCGACCGAGGAGAAGGCCGCGGTCGCACGTGCTCACGGGTGCGACCACGTCGTCATCCACAAGCGCGAGGACGTGGCCGAGCGGGTCCGGGAGATCACCGACGGGGCGGGCGTTCCGGTCGTCTACGACAGCATCGGCGCGGCCACCTTCCAAGCCTCCCTCGACTCGCTGGCCCGACGAGGTCTGCTGGTGTGCTTCGGCACCGCGTCCGGCCCCGTTCCGCCCATCGATGCGATGCAGCTCGCGGTCAAGGGCTCGGTGTTCGTCACCCGTCCCGCGCTCGCCGACTACATCGCCGACCCGGCCGAGCGCGCGGAGCTGTCGGGTGAGTTGTTCGACCACGTGGCCAACGGGCGGATCGAGATCGGCATCAACCAGCGGTACGCCCTCGAGGATGCGGTGCAGGCCCACCGCGACCTGGAATCGGGCCGCAGCATCGGCTCCTCGGTCTTCTCCGTCTGACACCGCGATTCTCCACAACGACCGGAGTTCCAGGCGGCAGCACGATCAACCAACCTGCGGAGGAACTGTCATGTCCAGTGCAGTCCAGACGTCCCGGGCGACCGGGATCAAGTACCAGAAGCTCACCTGCACCATCGGCGCCGAGCTGTTCGACGTCGACCTGGGTGATGTCGCGCGCGACGAGGAGCTGTTCGCCGAACTGCATTCGCTGCTGCTGGAGCACAAGGTCCTGTTCCTGCGCGACCAGGACTTCAGCCGGGCCGACCACGTGGCTCTCGCGCAGCGCTTCGGAGCGCTCGAAGATCACCCGGTGGCCGGCAGCGATCCGGACCACCCGGGTCTGGTGCGGATCTACAAGGACCTCGACAGCCCCGCCGAGCACTACGAGAACGCCTTCCACTGCGACGCCACCTGGCGGCAGAACCCGCCGATGGGATGTGTGCTGCGGTGCGTGGAAGGACCGGAGGTCGGCGGCGACACCATCTGGGTCGACATGGCTGCGGCGTACGCGCAGCTTCCGGACCACGTCAAGGACCGGATCGAAGGACTGCGCGCCCGGCACAGCATCGAGGCGAGCTTCGGTGCCGCGATGCCGATGGAGGAGCGCCACCAGTTGAAGGCGCGATTCCCCGACGCGGAGCACCCGGTGGTGCGCACCCACCCCGAAACCGGCGAGAAGGTCCTGTTCGTCAACGCGTTCACGACGCACTTCGTCAACTACCACACACCGGAGAACGTCCGCTTCGGAAGCGACTACGCCCCCGGCGCGGGCGAACTGCTCAACTACCTGATCCGCCAGGCCGCGATCCCGGAGTTCCAGGTGCGTTGGCGGTGGAGCGAGAACAGCGTCGCGATCTGGGACAACAGGTCCACGCAGCACTACGCGGTGCAGGACTACTGGCCCGCGGTCCGGAAGATGGAACGTGCCGGGATCGTGGGGGACCGGCCGTTCTGAGCTCCCCGGCGAGATTTCGACCCGTCACCCGGAGAAGGAGAGGAACGCATGCACTTCCACGACGATTCGCTGTTCCCGGAGAACCAGGAGAAGCTCGTCATCACGGTCGCCCCCTACGGCCCCGAGTGGGAGCCGGACGACTTCCGGGAGGACCTGCCGCTGACGATGGACGAGCACGTCCAGCAGGCGGTCGACTGCTACAACGCCGGGGCCACCGTGCTGCACATCCACGTGCGGGAGCTGGACGGCAAGGGCTCCAAGCGGCTGTCGAAGTTCAACGAACTGCTGGGTAGGCTGCGCGAAGCCGTCCCGGAGATGATCCTGCAGGTGGGCGGTTCGATCTCGTTCGCGCCGGAGGGGGAGGGCGCGGAGGCCAAGTGGCTCAGCGACGACACCCGGCACATGCTGGCCGAGCTCGACCCCGCACCGGACCAGGTGACCATCGCCATCAACTCCAACCAGATGAACATCATGGAGCTGATGACCGAGGACGACATCGCGGGCACCTCGCTGACCCGCCCGGCGGTGGCCGAGGCCTACCGGGAGATGTTCGTGCCGGCCGGTCCGGGCTGGGTGGAGGAGCACCTGAAGCGCCTGCGGGCCGCGGGCATCCAGCCGCACTTCCAGCTGGCCAACATCCCGCAGCTGGAAACCGTTGAGCGGCTCATGCGGCGCGGTGTCTACAGCGGACCGTTCATGGTCACCTGGGTCGGCATCGGCGGTGGTTTCGACGGCCCCAACCCGTACAACATGATGGAGTTCGTCCGGCGGTGCCCCGATGGTGCGGTGCTGACGCTGGAAACCCTCATGCGCAGCGTCCTGCCGGTCAACGCGATGGCCATCGCCATGGGTCTGCACGCCCGGTGCGGCAACGAGGACACCCTGTGGGGGCGCAAGGGAGAGAAGAAGACCTCGGTCCAGCAGATCGAGCAGCTGGTGCGCATCGCGGGCGAGCTCGGTCGCGAGGTCGCCACCGGCAAGGAGGCCCGCGAGATCTACAAGATCGGCGAAACCTACGCCGACGCCGACGAAACCCTCGCCAAGGTCGGTTTCGCGCCGAACCGCAAGCCCGGGCAGGTCGGCTTCACCCACCACGACTAGGCGCCGGACACCCACCGGGCGCCAGGGGAGAGATCGGGGCGCGGAACCCCACCGGGATCCGCGCCCCGGTCCTGGATCTTCACCAGGGGGACGAGCTCCACATCGGACGGAACTGCGAGTCGAGGAGTGACGATGAAGTCACGTGCTCTGCCTGCCGAAGAACTGCCCACGAGACCTGACCGCGAGGTGCCGAGGTCGAGGATCTACCCGTGGGCGGTGTTCGCCCTGACCTTCGGGCTGCTGCTGTCGGACTACATGTCCAGGCAGGTCCTCAACGCGGTCTTCCCCTTCCTGAAGGCCGAATGGCTGCTGTCCGATTCCCAGCTGGCGTCGCTCACCAGCGTGGTGGCGCTGACGGTAGCCGTGCTCACCTTCCCCCTCTCGATACTCGCGGACCGGTGGGGACGGGTCCGGAGCCTGGTCCTGATGGCAACCATCTGGAGCCTGGCGACGGTGCTGTGCGCGATCGCCGGCGACTACGACCAGATGCTCGGTGCGCGATTCCTCGTCGGAGCGGGTGAAGCCGCTTACGGCAGCGTCGGCATCGCGGTGGTGCTCAGCGTGTTCGCACCGAGCGTCCGCGCCACGTTCGGCGGGGCGTTCATGGCAGGTGGGTCGTTCGGCTCGACGATCGGCGTCGCCCTCGGCGGCGTCATCGCAGTCCAGTTCGGTTGGCGTTGGGCGCTGGCGTTCATGGCCGCCATCGGTCTGGTGCTCATCGTCCTGTTCCGACTGGTCGTCACCCAGCGCAGACTGGACCGGTACCAGCACGAGGACGAGGCGACCGCTGTCGACGAGCCGGCGGCGAACGCCGGGCAGCGCGCGCCGTTCTCCAGCCTGTTCTCCAACGCCTCGGTGTGCTGCGTCTACCTCGGCAGCGGCCTGCAGATGTTCGTGGCCGCAGTTCTGCTGGTCTGGACACCCAGCTACCTCAACCGCTACCACGCCATGAGCCCGGACACCGCGGGGCTGGTCTCGGCAATCCTGGTCCTGCTCATCGGTGCCGGGATGATCGTCTGCGGCGTCATCACGGATCGGGCGAGCAAGCGGCGTCCGGAGCGGAAGTGGACCACCGCGATCAGCTACAGCGCCGCATCAGCGCTGCTGCTCGCCATCGGATTCCAGCTCCAGGCGAGTTCTCTGCAGCTCGTCGTGCTCGGGCTCGGTGCGTTCTTCTCCGCAGGTGCTTCCGGTCCTGCCACTGCCATGGTCGCCAACCTCACCCATTCGTCCTTGCGCGCCAGCGGGTTCGGGGCGCTCACCCTGTCCAACAGCCTGCTCGGCCTGGCCGCGGGTCCCTTCGTCGTCGGGATTCTGGCCGACGGCCTCGGGCTGCTGGCGGCACTGCAGCTGATGCCCCTCGTCTACATCGGAGCGGTCACCGCATTGCTGGTCGGGAAGCGCACCTACCCGGCAGGTTTGCGGCGGCTCGCGGCACTGAACACCCACCAGCCTCCGGCCTGACCGGAGCAGAAGATCGGAGTCACAGGTGAACGAAGCAGGGACCGCGACGGTCGTGATCGTCCCAGGACTGCGCGACCACGTCGCCGATCACTGGCAGACCCACCTGGCGGGGAAGCTGCGGAAGGTGCGCACCGTGCCGCCGCTCGAACACGACAAGCTCAGCCGGGAGGCTCGAGTGGCGGCACTCGACGGTGTCCTGGCCGACATCGACGGCCCCGTCATCCTGGTCGCCCACAGCGCCGGTGTGATGATCACGGCGCACTGGGCGCAGCGGCATTCCCGAGAGGTCCGCGCCGCGCTCCTGGCAACTCCACCGGACTTCGAATCGCCGCTGCCCGACGGTTATCCGACACCCGACGACCTGCGCCGCAACGGCTGGCTCCCCACACCCCGACAAGCTCTCCCGTTCCCCAGCATCGTCGCGGCGAGCACCAACGACCCCCTCGCGCGCTTCTACCGAGTCGCCGAGATGGCTCGGGACTGGGGCAGCAGGCTGGTCGACATCGGGGCCGCCGGACACCTGAACCCAGCCGCGGGCTACGGACCATGGCCACGAGCCGAAGAACTCATCGATGACCTCGACCGCGAGGAAGGCCGCTCGTGACCCCAGTGGCAACTCCAGATCAACGTTCCAGGAGTGAGTCGTGCTGAACCTGGCAATGCTCCTCGACGACTCGGTTCGCAGCTTCCCGGAGCGGGATGCTGTGGTTTGCGGTGACCGCAGGCTCAGCTACGCGGAGCTCGGTGCGCAGGCCGACCAGATCGCCAACTTGTTGGTGTCACGCGGAATCGAGCCCGGCGACAGGGTCGCCATCAGCTGCCCGAACCTGCCGGAGTTCGCCGCCGTGTACTACGGCATCCTCAAGGCCGGGGCAGTCGTCGTACCGCTCAACGTGCTGCTCAAAGAACGGGAAATCGCCTACCACCTGGCCGATTCAGGTGCACGGGCCTACTTCGCGTTCGAAGGGACCCCGGCCCTGCAGACGGGACGGCACGGGTCCGCAGCTTTCGCCCGGACAGCGAGCTGCCGCGACTTGTTCGTCATCACCCCGGAACCGGCCGAGATCTCGGCGATCGAGAACGCGGAGACCCTGACCCGTGCCCTCGCGAACCAGTCGGCGGAGTTCGAGCCGGTCGTGCGCGAGGCCACCGACACGGCGGTGATCCTCTACACCAGCGGCACCACGGGAAAACCGAAGGGCGCCGAACTCACCCACGCCAACATGGTGCTGAACGCGCTGGCGGCAAATCAGCTCTTCGGAAGCACTCCCGCGCAGCGCGACACCCATCTGGTCGTCCTGCCCCTGTTCCACTCCTTCGGGCAGAGCATCAACATGAACGCGGGGTTCTCGGTCGGTGCGACCCTGGTCCTGCTGCCGCGATTCGAAGCGGGTGCGGCACTGGGATTGCTGGGGCGTGAAGAGGTCACGGTGTTCGCCGGTGTCCCGACCATGTACTGGGCCTTGCTCGGCGCGCTGGACGACGGCGTGGAAGTCGGACGGATCGCGCGAAATCTGCGACTGGCCATCTCCGGTGGTGCGGCCCTGCCGGTGGACATCCACGAGCAGTTCGAGCAGCGCTTCGGCGTGCAGATCCGCGAAGGCTACGGTCTGTCCGAAACCTCGCCGCTGGCCGTGTTCAGCCCCGCGGGCCATCCTCCGCGCCCGGGATCGATCGGCGTGCCGGTGTGGGGTGTTGAGGTCGAGCTGGTCGACGAGCACTGGAACCCGGTCGCCGGAGCCGACCAGGTCGGGGAGATCGCCATCCGCGGCCACAACGTCATGAAGGGCTACCTCGACCGGCCGGCGGCGACCGCCGAAGTCATGCGCAACGGGTGGTTCCGCACTGGTGATCTCGCTCGCAGGGACGACGACGGCTTCTACTACATCGTCGACCGCACCAAGGACATGATCGTCCGAGGTGGGTTCAACGTCTACCCGCGCGAAGTGGAAGAGGTGCTGATGGGGCACGACGCCGTCTCGCTGGCGGCGGTCGTCGGGATTCCGGACGAAAGCCACGGCGAGGAGGTCAAGGCGTACGTGGTCCTGGAGAAGACGGCGCGGACGACGGAAGAGGAGATCATCGCCTGGGCCAAGGAGCGACTCGCGGGCTACAAGTACCCGCGCGCCGTCGAGTTCGTCAACGCGCTCCCGATGACCGCTACCGGGAAGATCCTCAAACGTCAGCTGAGGTGAACATCATCGATGCGGCACCCCTGGTCGGTCCTCCCGGGTTGATCCCCGCCATGTAGTCACCAGGACACCAATGGGCAACACCAGCCACACGGATTCGGCGGCGATCTTCATACCCTCGTGTTGTTCCGCATGGAGAGACCTGTTGCTCTATGCGCTGATATATCTACCGTGTACTTGTGACGGGGATGGCGGTATCCCAGCACGACGGCAGGCACGCACTGCCGGAGCTGATCACGGTCGATCCGGGTGTGCGGAGCGTCGGAAGCCTGAGCGAGAAGGCCTACTACCTGCTCCGCGACCGGCTGATCACGCTCGACCTGGCGCCCGGTTCGACCATCGACGAGCGCGCGCTGCAGCGCGAGCTCGGTCTGGGGCGCACGCCCATCCGGGAAGCGCTGCGCCGGCTGGCCGACGACCGGCTGGTGGACGTCGTGCCGAGGCGGGGCATGTTCGCCAGCCACGTCGACTTCGGCGACCTGCGGTCGATCAGCGAGGTGCGGGTCGAGCTCGAGGGGTACGCCGCTCGGTTGGCGGCAAGGCGAGCGAGGAGCCAGGACCTCGAAGCCGTCGACGAGCTGCTGGCCGAGCTGGGGCGCACCGCCGCGGCCGACCAGCGCGATCTGGTGCGGCTCGACCAGCGGGTGCACCGGTTGCTGTACCGGGCGACCGGCAACCCGTTCCTGGCGGCGACGCTCGAGGAGTACTTCGTGCACAGCCTGCGGCAGTGGTTCCTCGTGCTGGACCACCTGTCCCACCTGGAACACGCGGTCGGCGAGCACATCGACCTGCTCGTCGCGATTCGCGACGGTGACGCGGATTCCGCCGAGCGGATCCTGCGCCGGCACGTCGCCGACTTCGAGGACAAGATCCGCGCCGTGCTCTGAACATCCCACCGACTCCCGGAGGAGGAGCCCATGAGCAGCTTGCCGGACCGCGCCGACGTCGTCGTGATCGGCGCCGGGATCGTGGGGAACTCGGTGACCCACCACCTGGCCGACCTGGGATGGCGCAACATCGTGCTGCTGGACAAGGGGCCGCTCCCGGATCCGGGCGGCTCGACCGGGCACGCGTCGAACTTCATCTTCCCGGTGGACCACTCCAAGGAGATCACCGCGCTGACGCAGGATTCCATGCGCCAGTACGAGAAGTTCGGCACGCTGACCACCTGCGGCGGCGTCGAGGTCGCCCGGGAACCGGCCAGGGTCGCCGAGTTCGACCGGCGGATGGCCTCGGCGGCGGCCTGGGGCATCCACTCCGAGCTCGTGACCCCCGACCAGGTGGCCGAGCTGGTTCCGTTCATCGACAAGAGCATCGTCCTGGCCGGTTTCTGGACGCCGTCGGTGGCAGTGGTCGATCCGCTGCAGACCGGTGCGCTGATGCGCGAGCAGGCCACCGCGCTGGGTGCGCTCACCGTCTCCCCGCACACCGAAGTGCTCGGGATCGACACCAGGCGGGGGAGAGTCGCGAAGGTGCGCACCGATCGCGGAGACATCGAGACCGAGACGGTGGTGATCGCCTGCGGGGTGTGGAGCCCGCGGATCGCGCGGATGGCCGGGGCATCCATCCCGCTGACCCCGGCGGTGCACCAGATGATCGACGTCGGCCCGATCCCAGAGTTCGCGGCGACCCGCACGGAGATCGCCTACCCGATCGTCCGGGACATGGACACGCTCATGTACGAGCGGCAGAGCGGCGCCGATCTCGAGGTCGGCTCCTACGCGCACCGGCCGATCCTGCACGAGCCGGACGAGATCCCGTCGATCGCCGCGGCCCAGCTCTCCCCGACGCAGCTGCCGTTCACCGCTGATGACTTCGACCCGCAGATGCAGGACGCCCTGGACCTGTTCCCGGAGCTCCTCACCACCGAGGGCGCCGGGATCCGGCACGCCATCAACGGGCTGCTCTCGCTGACCCCGGACGGCTCCCCGCTGCTGGGCGAGACGTCCGAGGTGCGCGGGCTGTGGTCGGCCGCGGCGGTGTGGATCAAGGAAGGCCCGGGCGTCGGCCGGATGATGGCGCAGTGGATCACCGAGGGCAGCGCCGAGATCGACCTGCACGCCGCGGACATCTCCCGCTTCTACCCGAACCAGCGCACCCGCCACCACGTGCGCGCCCGCGCCGCGGAAGGGTTCAACAAGACCTACGGCATCGTGCACCCGCGCGAGCAGTGGGAGTCCAACCGGCAGCAGCGGCTGTCCCCGTTCCACGTCCGCGAGAAGGAGCTCGGCGCCCAGTTCTTCGAGGTGGGCGGTTGGGAGCGACCCCAGTGGTACGAGTCGAACCGGCCGCTGCTGGAGGAGTTCGCCGACCAGGTCGAGGACCGGCCGCACGAGTGGGACGCCCGCTGGTGGTCGCCGATCATCAACGCCGAGCACCTGGCCATGCGGGAACGGGTCGCGATGATCGACCTCACCGCGTTCGCCCAGTTCGAGGTGTTCGGTCCGGGCGCGCTCGACTACGTCCAGCGGATGACCGTGGCGCAGCTGGACCGCCCGGTGGGCCGGTTGATCTACACCGCGGTGCTGGGCGAGGGCGGTGGCTTCCGCAGCGACCTGACGGTGGTGCGGCTCGCCGAGGACCGGTTCCGCATCGTCACCGGCGGGGCGGACGGCGCCCGCGACCGCAAGTGGTTCACCGACCACCTCCCCGAGGACGGCACCGTCGGGTTCGCCGACCTGACCTCGGCGGTGTGCACGATCGGAGTGTGGGGCCCGCGCGCTCGCGACTTGCTGGCCGCGGCCACCGAGGACGACGTGTCCGACGAGGGCTTCCGGTTCGGCACCGGGCGGTGGATCACCGTCGACGGGGTGCCCGTGCTCGCGCTGCGGCTGTCGTACGTGGGCGATCTGGGGTGGGAGTTGCACGCGCCGTTCGAGCAGGGCCTGCGGCTGTGGGACGCGTTGTGGCGGGCCGGTCAGCCGTTCGGCGTGGTGCCCGCCGGGATCGGCGTGTACGGCACCACCGGGCGGCTGGAGAAGGGCTACCGGCTGATGGGTGCCGAGCTGGAGTCCGAGTACGGCCCGGTCGAAGCGGATCTGGCGCTGCCCAAGGTGAAATCGGCCGATTTCATCGGGAAGGAGGCGTACCTGCGCGCCCGGGACCAGAAGCGCGTGGCGGTCATGTGCACGCTCGTGGTGGACGACCACACCGACCCGTCCGGGATGCGCCGCTACCCGCAGGGCGGTGAGCCGATCCTCACCCGGGACGGCGAGCGGATCGTCGACCGCGAGGGCCGTCCGTCCTACGTGACCTCCGCTGGATCCGGGCCGTCGCTCGGGGCCTACCTGCTGATGGCCTACCTGCCGTCGGAGCACGCGGTGGAGGGCAACCGGCTCGCCGTGCAGTACATGGGTCACCGCTACCCGGTGACCGTGGCCCGGGTGGGCCGCACTCCGCTGTTCGATCCGGACGACGAGCGGATGAAGGCCTGACCCGAACCGAAGGGAGGACTTCCGATGGACGTCCTTGTGTGCGTGAAGCGGGTGCCGGCCACCGGGGCGAAGATCCCGCTCACCGAGGGCGGGGAGGACGTCGACACCCGCCACCTCGGTTTCACCATCGGCCCGCACGAGGAGTGCGCGGTGGAGGAGGCGGTGCGCATCGTCGAGCGGTTCGGCGGGAGCTCGACGGTCCTCACGGTCGGCCCGCCGGAGGCCGACGAGCAACTGCGGTACGCCATCTCGATGGGCGTCGACCACGGCGTGCTGGTGGAAACCGGGTCCGGCGAGACCGATCCGGAGGCCACGGCGTCGGCGATCATCGCGGCGATCCGCGAGCTGGAGGCCGACGGCCGGCGGTTCGACCTGATCATGTTCGGCAACGAGTCCGCCGACGCGGGCAACTACCAGGTCGGCATCCGCGTGGCGTACGCGCTGGGGTTGCCCATCGTCGGCGGGGTCAAGGGCATCGAGCTGGACCTGGCGGCGGGGCAGGTGGCGTTCCGCCGCCCGGTGGACGACGGGGTCGAGGTGTACCGGGCGCCACTGCCGTCGGCCGTGGCGGTCAAGGAGGGGCTGAACTTGCCCCGGTACCCGAGCATCAAGGGCCGGTTGCGGGCGAAGAAGACGCAGCTGCGGATCCTGCGGCCCGAGCTGAAAGACGGTGGCCTGCGCAAGGTTCGGCTGCGCCTGCCGCCGGAGGCGGAGCGGGAGACGGTGGTGCTCGGGCACGGTGCCGCGGCCGCCGGACCGGTGGTGGACGTGCTGACCGAGCTCGGGGTGGTGTGACCATGCTGCTGACGTTGATCGAGGCCGAGAACGGTGCCCTCACCTCAGGTTCGGCTGGCGCGGTGGCGCGGGCGCACGCGTTGGCCGGTGAGCTGGGCGTGCCGGTCGGCGCGGTGACCTTCGCCGTTCCCGGAGACCTCACCGCGGACTTGGCCCAGCACGGCGTGACCACGTTGTACGCGCTCGACCACGAACTCCTGGGCGAGTACTCGCCGGAACGCTGGGGCGAGGCGCTGGCTGCGCTGATCCGCCAGGTCGAACCGGACGGTGTGCTGGCCGCCGCGTCCAGCCGGGGCAACGAGCTGATGGCCCAGGCGGCTGCGCGCACCGGTCTCCCGATGGCGGCCAACTGCGTCGCCGTGGCGACCGGCGAGTCGTGGACGCTCACCAGGCAGCGCGTCGGCGGTGTGCTGCTCGAGGACGCGGAGCTGCACGCGCCGGTCAAGCTGATCACGCTGGCACCCGGCGGCGCGGACGTCGCGCAAGCCGGCCTGGCCGACGGCGAGGTGGAGGTGGTCACCTTCACGCCCGGCATCGACGAGGGGATGGTGCACACCGCGATCGTGGACCGCACCGCGGGCGAATCCGGTGTCACGCTGGCGACGGCCAACGTGGTCGTCTCCGGCGGTCGGGGCGTGGGCAGCGCGGAGGGCTTCGCGGAGCTGGAGCAACTCGCCGAGCTGGTCGGCGGCGCGGTCGGGTGTTCCCGGGTTGCGACCAACAACTGCTGGCGCCCGCACAGCAACCAGGTCGGCCTGACCGGCAC
>NZ_JBEOVY010000141.1:0-18297 GCF_040295745.1 Saccharopolyspora sp. NPDC002686 | reverse complement strand
GTCGGCGGCCCGGGGCTGAACTCGGCGAGCGCGTCCCGCGCCAGCGCCTCGATCACCCCGCGCAGCTCCAGGGACGCGAGCCACTCCGGCGGAACGGCCCGAGCCCCGTGCAGAGCCCCCGCAATGTTGCCGCACACGATCCCCGTGGAGTCCGAGTCCCCCGAGTGGTTCACCGACAGCAGCAGCGCGTCCCGCAGGTTATCCGTGGCCAGCGCGGCGTAGAGCCCGATCGCGAGAGCTTCCTCCCCGACCCACCCCTGACCGAGGGTGTCCTTGATCACCTCAGGAGCGACCGGTCCCTGTTGAGCGAGCTCAACGGCCTTGTCGAGGACCTGCACCTGCTCCTCGTGCCCGCGCCACCGCAGCAGCAGTTCCCGAGCCAGCCGAACGGAATCCGGCAGCGGCACGTCCCGGATGAGCTGGTGCACGATCACGGCGAGCACCCCGGCGGACAGATACCCACTGGGATGGCTGTGCGTAAGCGCGGCGGTGCCGACCGCGGCGTGGAAGACCTCGGCGGGATCGTTCGACCACACCGCCACCGGAGCTGCCCGCATGACCCCGCCGCAGCCCTTGGAGTCGTTGACCGGGTTCTGCAGGGTGGCGTGCTGGTGCGTCTGCGCGAACCGCGCCAACGCGGACATGCACGTGCTCCCCGGAGCCCGCGGGCTGAACAACTCGCGGTTCGTGATCAGCCACCCGTCGGGCTGCTGGAGGTGCCGCGCGTACGGACCACCGGCCTGCGCCCACGGCTGGTTCTGAGTGTGGAACCAGCGCTGGTAGGCGTGCTGCACCTCGGGAACGGGGTCGTTGTCCACCGGATTCATCCGCCGAGCGACATGAGCCCGGATGAGCCCCTCGAGCGTGAACAGCATCATCTGCGTGTCATCGGAGATGTGCGCGGAACCATCCCGCAGCACCGGAGCGGTCAGCCCGGCATCGCCGTGCGTCCGCCGGATCAGGTCGATGTCGTGGAACTCGACGGCATACCCGAGCGCATCCCCCACCGCCCCAGCGAGCATCGCCCCCATGAACCGCTCCTGCGGATCAATCGGCTTCGGAGCAGGCTCGGGCTGGGCGGGCTGCTGAGGCGTTGTCGCTGGACGCTGCTGCCCCGCATCACTGGGCTTCTCCTGCTCCAGTGATGCCAGCACCTCCAGCAGCAGTTGCCCGGGAAGATGGGTCTGGTGGCGCGTACCAAGATCGATGACCAAGTCGGTCTCTTTGAAAGCAGGCGTCATTTCGGCAAAAGTTGCCTTGACCTTCCCCTTGGCGAAGCCGGGGATGTGCTCGGAGGCCGAGGCGGCAACGAGCGTCGGCCGGTCACCGAGCTGAAACGCCGCAGGCACACCATCCTCGTGCGCCGCGAGGACGATCACTGACTGGTTGAGCACCTTCACCAGAGTCCGTTCGGAAATCTGGTCAGTGACGTGCAGCTGGAGGAAATGCTCAAGCCTGCTCTCCGGCTCCGGGAACCCCAAAGTCCTCGGGGAAGGCCGGTACGCGGGGTTCGGTCGGTACTGATCGGTGACGGTCCCGTTCTCATCGACCCAGTACTCGCCGACGACATGGCGCTCGGGGACGCCCTCCCACGGCTTTTCGCGCAACATGCGATCCGGCACGCCCAGCCAAGTGCCGGGCTTCTTCAGCCCCTCTGCTCGCACCTGGTCCGTGATCTCCGGGGCCGAGAGCAGCACTGCCCGCGAACCGATGATCATCAGGTCCATCACGTCACCGCGGGTGAGGATGCGCACGTTCCGATCAGCGAGCAGCGGCAGCAACCGGTAGCCGTTGACCGGGACGGTGCCCGTCGGTCCCAGTTCCGGCATCCCCAAATCCGGCGCCGCGCTTTCGTCGGTGCAGACCCAGATCTGCTCCTTCGGCTGATCCGCGATCCGGAAGTACGCGGGCGACGAATCCGGCGCAGTGATCAAGAACGTCCTGGCGACCAGGAACTCCCGGTAGACGTCCTCGACGGGCCCCTGCCCAGTGCTGAACCGCGCAATCGCCTGCTCCAGCGCGGTCATCTCCACACCCTGCGGCTGGCTCATGTCCACCTCCGCATCCCCGGCTCGACGACTCACCGGCTGATCCTGCGCACTCTCGTCGACGAAACGGTAGTAGCTCATGTCGTTGCGCTTCAGGAGCGCGCGCATGAACTCGGGGCCCTCGCTGGGAAGCACATCGCGCTTCTCGGACACCAACGAGACACCCCGGTGGTAGTGGTACAGCGCGACCTTGCCCCACTCCTGGTCGAAAACCTCGACGGTGACCCCGGCCTCCGTGCTCCACCGAAACTCCGCGACCCGCTGCGGTTCATCGCCCGAAGCCATCGAGTACACACCGATCAGCGTGGGGGCCGCGATCGCGTCCGCAGGACGATCCCCATCGGCATCCTGTTGGGTCGAGGCCGGAGTTTCCGCTAAGCCACTGTCACTCAACGCAGTTCGGGAAGGATCTGTTTGGCCCTCTCCGCCCTGCATCGGACCGCCAACCTGTGCAGGAGCCCCAATGGGCATTTGAGCAGGCGCGGGTTGCGGTTGGAATCCCGGTCGGGCGTGTTCCCACTTCGGGTCAAGCGGAAACACGTCGTACTTGATGCAGTACGAGCGAGCAATACCCCTGCGGTCGTCCTCGATGGTGACGGTTTCCCACACCTTGTGCACGAAGTAGACCTGAGAGGCGTCAGCCTCTGAGCGCACTAGGTACGCCGGCCCGATGTCCTCCACGTGCACCGGATCAACCAGTACGCCGAGATCCTCGCGGGCGCAGTCGATGGCCTGATCCGGAGAAGTGATCGACAGCCGCGGCTCCGGTCTCAGCTTGTACGGCGCCGGCCTGGCCGGATCGAGCCCCGTCACCCGCTCGGCGAACAGCGCGCGCAGCTCCTCAGGGAAGTCCTTCGCGCACGTCAGCAGCTCGATGGAGAGTTCGGACTTCCGGTGCTCGCGCACATCGGCCTGCACCCAAGGCGTGATGGCGTCGGCAAACCGATTGGCGAGTACGACCGCTCGCGTCTGCCAGGGCATCGCACGCAAGTGCTCCACGTAGAAGTGGTACACGAGATCCGCCACGACCTCAGCACGCGCCGGGTTGACATCGGACGACGGTTCGCGCGGACTCGTCGCCGAGCGCAAGATGGCACGCGCACGCGTCTCCTCGTCCCCGCTGATCACAATGGTGCGGGAGCCGCCGTACAGGATTTCGACGCCCCGGAAAGCAGCCGTTGCCGCAAGCACGTCCGGATCGGCGATCCCGCCCTGGACCAGCACTTCGACCGCGTTGATCCCAAGCTCGATCTGACGGGCACGCGGGACGGTGGTCTCGCTGAGCTTCCCCCACCGGGCCAGCGCCTGCTCGATCGCATCGAACGTCGGCTCGTCGACCAGTTCGGTGAGTCGCGCGCTCTGCTCCACCCAGATCGCTGGCCCAACATCGAGCCCGCCCGATGGGTTGTCCACGAGCAGGCCGATATCACGCAGCGCAGCTACCAAGTCCGCAACCAGGAACTTCGCCTGCAGCTCGGCAACGCCGTTGACCACCAGGAACGCATCCGGGGGGAGTGCTTTCAACAGCCTGGGCACGTACATCGGCTTCGCACGTACATCGTCAGGTACCAGGCAACTTGCGGCAAAGGCCGTCAAGCGAGGGCCGTCCGGATCTTGGAGCGTCATCGGATGCCCGTCCGGCGTCATGAGAACGGGCAACACGGCTTTGGCAATCAGCTCGAGGAGGACGTGCTGATCGATATGACCGGCCATCGCCCAACGCATCCCCCGATCGATCCAATTCACCGGAGGTCCCGCGCGCTCAACCAATGACGACCGGCAGTCGGGATTGGCCTGACGGTTTGCCGACTCCGCGTTCTGCTCCTGGCCCGCAGGGGACAGGTTGAAGTCCTTCAGCCCGATCGGGAAGTCGCCGCCGGGCTCACTCTCGGTGAATAGGCCGTACCGACTGGCCTTGTCGGCATGCGCGGCCGCTGCATCCCCGGTCGTCCGAACCTCGAGCGACCACGTGCGGGAGTCATTGCTCGGGTTCCGGGCTGCACCTTCGTGATCCACTACCAGTTCACCTTCCCCGGTCCAGCTGCGAAGTCCGCGGGCTCACGCACTGCAACCTGGCTGCGGATCGCAGGCTTACCAAGCCGGATAGCGTCGCAGCCATGCCTGGTCGCTGGGCGGGCCGGGGCTGAACTCGGCGAGCGCGTCCTTGGCCAGCGTCTCGACGATCTCGCGGAGTTCCAGCGTGTTCAACCACTTCTGCGGAATCGCGCGAGTTCCGTACAGCGCCCCGCCGATGTTGCCCGCCACGATCCCCGTCGAGTCGGAATCCCCCGAGTGGTTCACCGACAGCAGCAACGCATCCCGCAGGTTGTCCGTGGCCAGCACGGCGTAGAGCCCGATCGCGAGTGCCTCCTCGCCGACCCAGCCCTGCCCCAGGGTGTCCTTGAGCTCTTCCGGGCTGACCGGGCCCTTCCTCGCGAGCTCCACGGCTTTGTCGAGGACCTGCAGCTGCTCTTCGTGTCCACGCCACCGCAGCAGCAGCTCCCGAGCCAACCGAACGGAATCCGGCAACGACACATCCCGGATGAGCTGGTGCACGATCACCGCCAGCACACCAGCGGACAGATACCCACTGGGATGGCTGTGCGTCAGCGCAGCCGTACCGACCGCGGCGTAGAACACCTCAGCCGGATCACCGGACCACACCGCCACCGGCGCAGCGCGCATAACACCGCCGCAGCCCTTGGAATCGTTGATCGTGTGCTGCGGAGTCGCGTGCTGATGCGTCTGCGCGAACTTCCTCAACGCCGACATGCACGTACTCCCCGGAGCACGCGTGCTGAAGAGCTCCTGGCGCGTGATCAACCACCCATCGGGCTGCTGGAGACGCTGCGCATAAGGCCCACCCGCCTGATCCCAAGGCTGGTACTGCGTGTGGTACCAGCGCTGATAGGCGTGCTGCACCTCGGGAACCGGATCGTTGTCGACAGGATTCATCCGCCGAGCCACATGCGCCCGGATGAGCCCTTCGAGCGTGAAGAGCATCATCTGCGTGTCGTCGGAAACCTGAGCAACACCGTCCCGCAACACCGGATCGGTGAGCCCAGCGTCCCCGTGCTTCCGCCGAATCGTCCCGATGTCGTCGAATTCGATGGCGAACCCCAACGAATCCCCGACGGCCCCGGCCAACATCGACCCCATGAACCGCTCGTGCGGCTCGATGGGCTGAGGTGGTGCGGTGCGAGCAGTTCCGGACGTGGCCGGGTACCGCTGCCGCCACTCCGCACTGTCCGGGGGCTGCGGCCCGAACTGCTCTCCGGCGTCCTGCGCTAGCCGGTAAAGCATGCGACCGCCGGTAAGCCCCTTCAGCCAATGCTCGGAAAGCCGTTGCACACCCTCGAGGCTGGCGCCGAGCAGCGCCCCGCAGAGCGCGCCGGTCGCGGAGCTGTTGCCCGAGTGGTTGACCGCGATGCGCAACGACTCGTCGAAGTCGTACTCCGCCGATTCAGCAGCGCAGACAGCGATCGCGATCGCCTCGGTGGCGGTGTCACCCGTGCCCAGTTGTTCGATCTCAGCGGGAGTGATGCCGCGCCTCGCGACCCTTTCAGCCTTCATCAACGCGGTTCTCAGTTCCGGGCCGGAAAGCTCACCCGACTCGGACTGGACCATGCCGACCGCACGCACCGGGTTCTTCGAGAAGATGCAGAGCTGCAGAAGCACCACGAACCCCGCGACCGAAGCAGCCTCCGCGTCGCCCAGACCTGACGCAGCCTGCCGGACCAGCGGGAAAAGCCTCGGATAGACCTCGGTCCAGAGCGCCATCGGCAAGTAGCGAACGATCTCGTCAGCACTGTTCCCGACCTGCATCAGCGATGGCCGGAAATCCGGATCGATCGGGTAGTGCGCGGCCGACTCGGCGATCACGTCGTTGGCGAAGTCGGGGAATCGCTCCGCACATCGCTGGTACCCGGCGTCGAGCAGATCTCCCAAATCCGGATCTTCGCCGCCGACCCGGGCTTGATCGGCCCTGATCAAGATGTCCAACGACAGGGCCAACTTGAGCGAACTCGACCGGAGCTGCTCGGGTTCCGCAGCAGCTGCGTAACGCGAGATTCCCTGGCTGCCGAACTGCTCTTGGATCTCGGGCCAGGTCAAGTCGGCGACGGCTGAGCCGAGGCGATCCCCGATGGCGAAGCCGAGAACAGCACCGGACAACCGGTCCCGCCGCTCATCGACGCTCCCCCCAGCCCCCAGCACAGTCGGCTCGGACCGCCGCTGGCGCCCACGCGTCCGGGGATCGCTCAGCGGCTCGTCAACCTGTTCCGGAGTTCGCGGAGCGCTGCTGGTCAACTGCGTGGACGGGCTTGGTGAGCGCATGCCGGTCGGCTGTGGTGGGCCGTACTCCTCGAAGAGGTCGGCAGCCAATTCCTCGATCGTCTGAGCAGACGTGAGTCTGCGCCGCCAAACCTGTGGAAATGCTCCTGCACCGAAACGCGCGCCCGTCAACAAGCCGCAAACAGCCGCGCTCACGGCGCCGTACTGGGCTGCTGATGCGGCGTGCAGCTCTGCTCGCCCACCGGAACCGAACCGCCACGTGAGGTACAACGCGCGAGTGACGACTTCGGGGCCGGACGAGCCATCACCCAGTTTCGCCAGTGCTTCGTCCAGTGGCGCCTTCTCGACTGCGCGCGCGTTCTCCGCGAGGAATTCCAGCCGGAGGCGGAGCCCTTCGCCCACACCTCTCTGGTTCAGCCGCTCGATCGAGTCGATGGCGATCCGGCGCAAGTCCTGGTCGCCGTCCGCGAGTGCCCGTGCCAACGCGACGGCCAGGACCGCCGCGCTCGCACGATCCTCAGATCGATCGCTCAGCAGTTCCGCCGCCGCCATACCGCGGCGGAAGACCACCTCGTCCGGGCTTCCCGCGCTGCCCAGCGCAACGGGAACGGACACGGCCAAACAGCCGAGGTCACCGTTGTCCTTCGGCAACCCGCGCGCGATACCCGTGGTGAACGCCTCGTCTGCGTCACCGCCACGTCGGAGCTCGACACCCGAGTGAACTGCGGCCCTGGCACCGGACAGCAGCAGGTCGGTCCGAGCTGTCCTGGACCGGATGCCCGTTCCACTCGACGGCCGCGCAGCCGCGAGCAGATCGTCGACCGATGCCGGGCCCAACGCCCCCAGAGAATCTCCCAACGCCCCACCGACGAGCATGCCCAGCGCTCGCCCGTAGCGGGTGTAGTTCCACACCCCAGGTCGACGATTCTGCTGCTGCTGTTCACCCGCGGCACCGTTGAACCGCTCGCGCGCCGCTGCCTTCTCCTCGAGGTCGTCGACGTGCTGGAACCAGGACAGGGGCAGCAGAATAGGCCGCGACTTGATCTCCCGCCATGCGCGGAGCAGCCGCTGCTGGTCGTCGGTCATCGCGTGTTCGTTCTGGCTCATGCCCCACTGCTCTCGTTCACCATCAGGTCCGCAACACCTCAGAACGAGGGGTAGTCGTGAACCCAGCTCTGCTGCCAACGCCTCTCGACATCCACGCCCCGACTGGCCAGCACATCGGCGGTCAACCGGTCGAACACGTCTCGAAGCACCAAGTCCTCCGACCATTGCGGTGGGACTGCCGAGTCCCCTCGACCCGCCCCCAGCATGGCACCGACGAGCACCGCGGAGGCAGGCAGCAACTCCCCTGCGAGACGGACGGCACCGTCGAAATCGGTGAACCGCAAATGGGCCGCTGCAATGGCGACAGCCAGGGCATTCGGCGCATTGCCCGCACCGACCAGCTCCCTCAACAGCGATGGGTCGCCAGCCCTGCCGAGCCGCCCAGCTGACGAGATCATTCCGTGGACGCCCCCGCAGCCAGGCCACTTGACCAGTTCCTCGAGGACGATCTCGCTCGCAGCCGCGAGGTCGCCGCCGGCGAGCAAGGTGTTGATGATGACGGCGAAGGCACCAGCGCTGAGATACGCGTCCGGGTGCCCGTGCGTGAGCAGCGCGTTCGCCGCGGCTTGCGCCAGAACTTCCTCGGGGGAGTCGGACCACGCCGCCATGCCGATCGTTCGGAGGATCGCCGACGGAGTACGCGCATCGTTGATCGGGCGGCGGAACGACCCGAACACCTGCCGCTCCGCGAATACCGCCAACGCGGCGTCGCAGACCGGATCCGGGTCGCGTTGCTGGAACAGCCTGGCGTCCTTGATCAACCAGCCGGTTGGCTCCGGGAGCACGTCGACGTACGCGCCCGGTACGACCTCGGACCAGGGCGTTCCCTGGGTGTGCCGCCACCGCAGCAGGCCGAAGAGGGCAGTGTTACCGGGGTTCACCGCGTGCTCCACCCGGTAGTACGTCTCCGCGCGCACGACCGAGTCCAGCCCGAACAACATCATCTGCGCTGCAGCGGAAAGCCCTGATCCACCACGCAACACCTGGTCGGCCACCACCGCACCCCGGACCGCAGCGCCGAAGTTGGCGCGCATCCCGTGGATCAGCGCGATGTCGTCCAGCTCCGGCTGCTGCCCGCTCTGCCCTCGGCAGAACTCATCGCTGCTGCGCCCGAAGGCGCGGCGGATCAGCGCGACGTCCCAGTCGTTCCGCCGCTTTCCGGCTCGCCACACCTCGTCGGAACGCGGCGCGTCGCGAAGCCTGTCCAGCACCAGCCGCTCATCACGGGACACCGCGGGGTTGCTCGCCGTGCTCATCGTCATGCTCCCTTGCCGCGCAGCAGGTCATCGGGGATCGGGACCGGTTCACCGTCGGGGCCCTCGTACGACAGCCGCGGACCGATCTCGTCCAGCATCTCGGGGGTGATCTCGGATGCGGGGACCTGCTCGGCGCGTACGACGAGCACCTTCTCCCACTTGCCGTCGATCAGCTCGTCCACGACCTCCGCCTCCAGGGTGCGGAAGTAGGACCGGCCGCCGAACAGGTACTCCGATTCGCCCTTGTTCCCGGACAGGAAGTCGATGTCCACGGCAGATTTCGAATGGATCATCATGCGGATCCGCGGCACTCCGCTATCCGGGTGGTACGAGTAGTCGGGATGGCTGGAGCTCGAGTACGCCTGCTCGGCGGTCATCTTGCCGGGCGCGTAGCGGCGCACGTGGTCCTCGAAGTTCCCCTCGCTGCGTCCACCGATGTTCCGCCTGACCCAGCCCTCGTGGCTGGGCAGCCGGTTGAGGGCTGACGAGAGGGCCCTGGCCATCGGATCCTGGCTGG
Source organism: Saccharopolyspora sp. NPDC002686 (assembly GCF_040295745.1). NCBI lineage: Bacteria > Bacillati > Actinomycetota > Actinomycetes > Pseudonocardiales > Pseudonocardiaceae > Saccharopolyspora > Saccharopolyspora sp. NPDC002686. Next base: position 9,076 of record NZ_JBEOVY010000141.1, on the reverse strand, counting down.
ACATCGCGTTGGCGTGCTTGAAGAAGTCCGTTTCTCGCAGGGCCCGGTTGAGTTCCTTGTAGCCGTGTTCGCTGTAGACCCGGATCGCGAGCAGCTCTTCGTCGGTGATCTCGTGCACCTCCGGGTACTGCTCTCGCGGGTACTTCGCTTCCAGCGCCGCCCGCATCTCAGGCAGCACCGCGTGGTAGTCCGCTTCGAACCCTCGGGCGTACATCGGGAAGTTGTCCCGGAAGTCCTGCCGGTCCTGCTCGGACAGCCGGAAATCGGGATCGTCGAGGTAGTCCTGCGCCAGCGCGTCGCCTTTGGCGTCGAGGGCCCACTTGACGTCCTGCGGGATCTCCGGTTCGGGCGCATGCGGCTGATCGTGCTGCGGCCCATCGAGTTCGCTCCCCCCGCGGGGTGCGTCCACATCCGGGGACGGATCCGCATCGCCCAGCATGGCGCGGATCCGGTCCCCCGAGGAAGCGTCGGCGTGGGACGTTCCTCCGCCTCCGCGGTTCTCGTCCCCCAGCAACTCCGCCAGGCTCTTCGTCCCGGCGGGAGCCGGCGTTTCATCCGGAGGCGGATCGAACGGACTTCCGCGGTCCGCAGCGGAAGCCGGCGCTTCACCCGGAGCAGGGTCGAACGGGCTTCCGCGGTCCGCAGCGGAAGCCGGCGCTTCACCCGGAGGAGGATCGAACGGACTTCTGCTGTCCGCAGCGGAAGTCGTCCCCGAATCCGGCTTCGAGCCTTGTGCGGCGGGTTCGAAGTCGTTCTTCCAACCCGGATCATCCGTGGACGACGAACCAGTCCGGGCCGAAGGCTCGGGTGAAGGCACGTCCGACGGCGAAGGATCGAAATCGTTCCGCACGGCCTGCGCATGCGATGAACCCGACTGCGCGGACGAGGGGTCCACCTCGCCATCCGATTTGGCCGGAGCATGCCTCAACTCCGGCTCGAAATCCGTTAGGCCTTCCGGCTTTTGGCTGGATTTCGGGGTAGCCGAAACCGGAGCGTTGGCTGATTCCGGAGTCCCGGCGTGTTGAGCAACGTCCGGCTTGTCCCGACCGGGCTTAGTGCTGGACGCGGCCGCGGGTTGTCCGGCCGGATCCCCAGGTCGAGCGTGCGGCGGTTGCGAGCTGGGGCCACTGACGTCCGGGGACTGCGTCGGGCTCGGCCCCTTGGCCGGGTTGCCAGCGTCGGACGGCGACATGTTGCGCTGCCCGGGCTGTCCCTCCGGCCGTGGACCGCTGGGTGCGGGCGACGACTGAGCCTGGCCCGGGGAGTTGCTCGTTGCCGGCGGTTGTCCCCCTGGTCGTGCGGGTGGCGTCGGTTGCTGCGGCGTGCTCGGAGCCGACGGGGCGGCCGAGGGCTGTGGAGCCGCAGCTGCCGGGCGCGGCTGGCTGGGGACTTGCTGTCCCGGCGCGTTGGGCGATGCCGACGGTTGTTGTTGCATCGGCGGCCGCTGGGCACCTGGGTGTGCATCCGGCGCAGGTGGGTTGGGACGTTGCCCACCCTGCGGTTGTTGCCTTGCGTCGAGCCCCTGCGGTGGCTGCTGGGTGTACGGGGCTTGCTGCGCGGCAGGGGGTTGCTGGCGCATCGGCTGCTGCGGAGCTTGGTCGGCGAACCGCTGCGGCATCGGCGCTTGGGACGGCTGCTGCTGGGGCTGCGGCGCAGCCTGGTTGGGTCGCTGAACCGCGGCCGGCTGTTGAGCAGCTTGCTGGCCCGGTGCACCTCCGGCTTGCGGCGTCGACTGCTGCGGCGTCGCCGGATACGGAGTCGTCTGCTGTGGATGGGCCGGACCGGCGGGCGCATTCTGCTGCTGGAACTGCTGCGGCTGCGAGTGCTGCTGGAGCTGCGGCTGCGGCGACTGCTGCTGCTGAGTCTGCTGGAACTGCTGCTGCGGCTGCTGCTGGAACTGCGGCGACTGCTGCTGCGGCTGCTGCGGCTGCTGCGGCTGAGCCTGCTGGAACTGCTGCTGCGGCTGCTGCTGGAACTGCTGCTGGAAGTGCTGCTGTGGCGGCGGGTTGGGGACGAACTGACCAGTGTTCGGGTCGACGCGACCGAGCGGCTCCCACTGGTGGGTTTGCGGGTTGAAGCGGCCGAGGTCGTGGTAGCCGTTCGCGTCGAGGTGCACCGGGATCCAGCGGCCCATGTCGTCCGCGCGGCCGTGCGCGATCCACTGACCGTTCTGCGCGTAGTGCCCGTCGGGCGCCAGGTTTCCGGTGTGGTCGACGTGCTCCGGCACCCACCGCCCCTCGGGATCGACGTGCCCGGCGCGGATCAGGTTCCCGTTGGCGTCGTGCACGGCGTTGCCGTTCGCATCAACGCGAACGTGCGGCACGAACTCGCCGGTCGGCGAGACGTGGCCTTGGATCGGCAGGCCGTACCCGTCCTGGCGGGTGTGGATGCCGCTCCAGCGCGGGCCGCCGGGATGCTGGAACTCCTTCGGCGGTCGGTCCAGGAAGCCGCGTTGTTCGGCGTTGGCTGCTTGGGCTCCGTGGCGGACCCATTCCGGTTCGTGGCCCGGGGGGTAGGGGCTGTCGTGGACCGCTTGGGTGCCGTCCGGGTGGAAGCTGGCCCACTGGCCCGGTTCGTCGAAGGTGGCTTGGACGCCGTCGGGGCCGTTCGGGTCCAGTTTCGCCCTGGACTCGCTGGCGTACATGTTGCCGAAGTTGTCGACCCACGCGTTGGTCTTCGGGGCGAGGACTTCGACGCCCAGTTCCTTCGACAGCTGCTGGGCGAAGTTCGGGGAGCCGTCCGGCAGGTCGGCGCCGGTGTTGCAGGACAGCAGGCGGACCGGGGCGCCCGGCTTGTAGCCCGGTGCGCCCTTGATGATCTCGGCCAACTCCTTCGCGGAGAGCTCCTGGCCGCGGAAGCTCACGCCGTTCGGGCTGCCGTGCACCTCGACCGTGTAGCGCTTCGGGTCGATGGACGGGTTCGGTTCCCGCCAGTGGTCCAGCGGAGTGCGCGGCGTGCCGGGCACAGCAGGCCGCGGAGGCACCATCGAGAGACCCGACTTGGTGTTGCGGATCCCCGTGGGCTCGCTGCCCAACTTCTGCCGCAGCTCGTCCGAGACGTTCACCCGCTCGTGCAAGCCCGCGTTGAGGTTCCAGGCGTGCTCGTGCGGGACCGCCGGGGGACGTTCGGCCGCCATGGACTCCGCGGTGGAGCGCTCCGGAGCCGGTTCCGGCTGGTGGCCGGGGGATTCCTCGCGGACGGGCTGCTGGCGGTCCGGGCCCCAGCGCTGGTCGCCCTCGGTCCTGACGTTCGAGAACGAGTCGGGGCGGACCTGCGAGAACTCGTTGCGACCGGCGTCCGGGTGCCGCGGGCCTGGTTGGTGCGCGGTGGGCGCGTTTCGGTTCGGAGCGTCCGGGCGTGCGCTCTGGGGGTGGGCGCCGCTCGGGTTCTGCCCGGACTCCGGGTGGCGCTGGCGTGGCGCGTCCGGGTCGGCATCTGGGCGGGTCCGGGACGGACCGTCCGGGTGCGTCGACCGGTCGGGGTGGGACGGACCGTCGGGCCGCTGGTGCTGAGCGGGCGGGCCATCGGGCCGCGGCGCCGACTGGCGCGACGGGCCATCCGGATGCTGGTTGGGCCGGGCATCTGGGCGCGACGGATCGTTCGGGCGCGCTGAGCCGTCCGGGCGCGCGGGCGCGTCGGGGCGCGGCTGGCCGCCCGGGTGCTGCGGCGTGTTCGGCCTCGACGCATCCGGGCGTGACGGAGCATCCTGCGGCCTTGGACCAGCCGGGGGCTGCGGGGCGTTCTGCCGCGGCGGACCGTCCGGGTGCCCGGAACGGGCTGGCCCGTTCTGCGACGCGGGTGCGTCGGAACGTGGTGCGCCGCCTGGATGTTGCAGCGTGTTCGGGCGCGATGGCGCCTGCTGCGCGGGGTTCGGCCCGTCGGGCCGTCCCGGCCCTCCGGGGCGGTTCGCGCCGGCCGGACGCTGTCCGGCCTCGCTGCCCGGGCTGCGCCGCTCCGGCGCGTCCGGCTTCGCCGATCCGCGCTCGGACGGGCCCTCCGGCCCGCGCTGACGCGGGGCCTCGGGGCCGTTCCTCCCGGCTGCGCCGGGGCTTCCCGGGGTTCCGGTCCACCCACCGGAACCGGTCCGTCCGGCGCCTCCGCCGGTCGATCCCGTTCCTCCGGGGGCGCCGCCGGCGGCCATGCCACCGCCGACTCCGCCGCCAGCGGCTCCGCCGGACGACTGGTCGGAGCGGGAAGGCGGGGGCGCGGACGCAGGTGTCGCGACGCCAGGATCCGACGGCCGAGCAGGTGCGTCCACATTGGACGAAGTGGTGCTCGCCGGGGTGTTCGGCGCATTCGTGCCGTGCCCGCCAGGCGAGCCGAAACCTCCTGCAGGACCGCCAATTGGCCCCGCAGAGCCACCTGGGGATGGAGCGCCGGTGGGCGACGCGCCGGAATGCCCCGGTCCACCGCTGAACGTCGAACCACCCGGGTTCCCGCCACCGGGCTGGGGTCCACCAGGGTTCCCACCACCGGGGTGCTGGCCACCCGGCTGAGGGCTGTTCCCGCCGTCAGGACCAACACCGCCGGAGTGCGAGCTACCGGGGTTCCCGCCGCCGGAGTGCGAACCACCCGCGTCGGTGTGCGCACCACCGGCCCCGCCCTGCTGCGAGCTGCCGTGCCCACCGTGCTGCGAACCACCCGGGGTCACGCCATCGGAGTGCGAGCCACCCGGATTCGGGCCGCCCGACGGCGAACCGTGGCCGCCATCAGGTCCAGCGCCACCGGGATGCGAGCCACCAGCGTTCCCACCGCCGGACTGCGAACCACCAGGCCCCTCCGAGTGCGAACCACCAGGCCCGTCCGAAGGTGGCCCAGCGGACCCACCTGGCTCCGAAGTGCCAGGCCCGTTCGAGCCCGAACTTCCGGGGCTGTTCTCGGAGCTGCCGCGGTTCGGCGCTCCCGCGCTGTCACCGACGTTCGAATCCGGCGACGAACCGTTCCCGTCGGTGCCCGGCGAATCCGGACCGGCCTCGGAGGAACCGGACCCGTTGCGGGTGTTCCCAGGCCCGTCGGAGTCGTCCGTTCCGCCGCCGCCCGGCGCGTCGGGGCCGCCGAACTTGGCGTTGTGCTTGCCCACCACGTCGGTGCCGAAGACGTCGTCGACCTTCTTCCACGTCTTCTCGGCGAGCTTGTCCGACAGCTTGCCCGCGACGTCGACCTTGTCCGCGAGCTTGCCGACCTTGCCGGCGGCCGTGCCGATCCCGTCGGCCGCTTTCTTGCCCATCTTGCCCAGGGCCTTCATCACGTCGCCGAAGACCTCGGCCATCTTGGCCAGCTTCGGTGCGACGTTGCTGATCGTCTTGACCAGCTTCTGGACGATGTCCGCGATCTTGCCCACGGTCTTGGTGATGAACGCGACCGCCTGCGGCACCACCCACGCCAGCGAGACGAGCGGCGGGGCCATCGCTTCCAGCGCGTAGGTGATCAGCCGCGAGATGCAGTCGGACACCAGGTCGCGGACGAACTCGCGGACGAACGAGACGACCTCGCCCATGATGGTCACGACCGAGCTGATCGTGTTGGCCAGCTCGGCAGCCGCCCCGAGGGCTTCGCCCTTCTCCGCGGCGTGCTGGCGGTAGGCATCGCCGGCTTGGCCCGTCCACTCCGCGGTGTCGGACTTGACCGCGTCGTTGTACTGGGTCGCCGCCGTGGTGACGGCCTTGGAGACGTTCGCCCAGGTCTCCCCGTACGCCTTGACGCCGTCGGGGTCGCCGGCGAACCAGTCCAGCGCCTCCTTGAGCGGTTCGACGTGCTCGATCAGCCAGGACAGGCCGTAGGACAGCAGGGTGCCGATCGGGTCGACGGCCATGCCGACCACTTCCAGCGCCGCACCGCCGTAGGCCAGCCCGGTCTCCACCCAGTTGGAGCCCTCGTTGAGGCTGCTGATGTCGTTGATCGACTCGGCGATGCCGATGCCGGTGCCCCACCCGGCGTCGCCGGTGCCCGCGGTGAAGATCCCGGGGCCGTCCGGGTTCTCCTTCTGCTGCGCGACGAGGGGGTTGCTCATGCCCGTCCCGCCTCTCCGCGATTCACAGTGGTGGTTGCGTTCAGCTCGATCGCACGTTTCGCGGCTTCCTGCGGCTGAGCCGCGTCACGGTCCCCTGAGGTGCGGTTGAGCAGGACTCGGGCGGGCACAGGGCTGCTCATACCTCGATGCCCCCGATGAGGTCGCTGTTGTTGTCGTCGACGGCCTGGTAGTCCTCGGCTGCGCCGCGCACGTTGTCCGCGACCTCCTGCATGGCTTCGACCGCCTTCTGCAGGGTTTCGACGCCGTGCTGCTCGACCGGGTCGAGCATCCAGGCGAACGGGCGGCACAGGATCCCGTAGGCGTCGTTGTCCAGCGAGACCTGCTGCGACGCGTCGACAGCCACGTTCAGCTGGTCGACCACGCCGTCCACTTTGGACCCGTGGGTGCGCAGGTTCTCGATGACGACGTTCATCTCGTCGGGCATGGCAGAAGGTTCCTCGGATCGGGCTCGGCGGGGTCAGCGCAGGAACGAACCGCTGCCGAAGTCGTCATCGTCGAAGTCGTCGGCAGGGCGCCGACGAGTCGGCGGCTGCTGCTCGCGCGGCGGCGCAGCAGGCCGCTGCGGTGGCGTCGGGGGCTGCCTGCGCTGCGGCTCCTCGTAGTCGTCCTCGATCGAGACCTGCATCTCGCGCAGGTGGCCGGCGCGCTCCGGCTCTTGCTCGTCCTCAGGCGGTTCCGGGAAGTACTTGCGGGCTTGGCCGAGGACGTGCTGGGCCGCGGTGTCCTCCAAGCCGACGGTGTCGGCGACCGCCTGCTGCATCATCTCGGGGATCTTCGCCTGCGCGGCCTGCACCGTCCGCATGATCTCAGCGCCCAGCTTCGCCATCGGGCGATTGCTCGCGGCTTCCGACAGCTGCAGGGCCTCGAGCATGCCGCCGGAGCCGACCGTCACCTGGACGGCGCCGTCCTTGGACGACTCGGTGACCGAGATCTGCTGGATCTGCTGCTGCATCCGGCCGAACTTCTCGGCCTTCTCCTCGGCCTTCTCCTGCCACTCACGGACCATCCGCTCGGTAGCGCCGATATCCCTACCGAAGTCTTCCGGCACGTCGCTCCCCCGCCACGCTCAACCCAACGCTGGTTCGCGGCTACAGATCCACCACCGCGGCTGTGCACGGTATCAACGGCGAATGCCGCAGCGGTAAGGAAAGCGACAACTGCGCGTGTAGCGATCATCACCTGCCGGACGTTTGATTCCCCAGCCGCGACGCCCGACGCGCCCAGCCAGCACAGGCCGCCGCAAGCGCGCAGCGCCCGCACCGCCACGCAAAACGACCACGGAATCAATCGACCTCCGGGGCAGGAGTCGGCGTCCGTCACCCTCTGCTCCGGCGTAGGGTCGGAGGGCGTGACGGTTGGATGGTCCCCTGCTGAGCTGCGCTTGGACCAGGGGCGTCCGGACAGCCGCGGGTTGGCCGAGGCGCTGCGCGCCGCGATCCGCGACGGGCGTCTTCCCGCCGGTTCCCGCGTGCCGTCCACCCGTGCCCTCGCGCAGGACCTCGGCGTCGCTCGGGGCACCGTGACCCGCGCCTACGACCAGCTGATCACCGAGGGCTTCCTGATGTCCCGGCAGGGCGCGCCGACCACGGTGGCCGATCGGCTCGCCGCGCCGGACCCGGTCGACGACGCGCCGAGCCCGGCGCCGCCCACCGCGCGCTGGGACTTCCGACCCGGGCGGCCGGACCTCAGCGCCTTCCCGCGCCGGGACTGGCTGGCCGCGAGCCGCCGGGCCCTGCACGACATCCCCGCCGACGACCTCGACTACGGGGACCCGCAGGGGCACCCGCTGCTGCGGGAAGCGCTCGCCGACTACCTCGCGCGCGTGCGCGCGGTGGCCACGGCGCCGGAGCGGATCATCGTCTGCAACGGCTACACGCAGGCGTTGTCGCTGCTCAGCAAGGCCCTTCACGACCAGGGCGTGGACTCGATGGACTTCGAGGACCCGTCCGCGCCGCAGCTGCGGACCATCCCGGCCAGCCTCGGCATGGCGGTGCGCGGCGTGCCCGTCGACGAGCACGGCATCGACGTCGAGCAGCTGCGCAGCGGGGCGGTCGTGGTGACGCCGGCGCACCAGTTCCCGCTCGGCGTCGCGCTGAGCTCGGCACGGCGGATGGCGCTGGTGCAGCGCGCCAAGGCCGAGGACCTGCTGGTCGTCGAGGACGACTACGACGGCGAGTTCCGCTTCGACCGGCAGCCCGTCGGTTCGCTGCAGGGCATGGCGCCGAACCACGTCGCCTACGCGGGCACCGCCAGCAAGACGCTGGCCCCGGCGCTGCGCCTGGCATGGCTGGCGCTGCCTCCGCAGCTGGTCGATCCGGTCCGCACGCTGAAGATCAACAGCGGGTTGCACGCGCCGCTGTTCGAACAGCTGGCCATGGCCGAGCTGATCCGGTCGGGCGCTTACGATCAACACGTCCGCCGATCGCGCGCCGCGTACCGGAGGCGGCTGGAGCTGCTCGGCGCCGCGCTGGACGACCTGCGCGCGAACCACCGGCCGCACCCGGCCGGGATCTCGGCCGGACTGCACGTCACCTTGCAGCTCGACCCGGAGGGACCCACGGAGCGAGAAGTCCTGGCCCGGGCGCGGGAGCAGTCGGTGGAACTTGAGGTACTCGGGCCGCACTGGATGCGCGCGGGAGCCCATCCGCCCGGCGTGGTCGTCGGCTACGCCGCCCCGGCGGAGCACGCCTTCCGCCCCGCGCTGCAAGCACTGGTCGCCGTCCTCCAGCGGTGACCCGATCGGGCGCATGCCCGGCAAGTCCACAGCACAACAGGGGAACACCTGTTCTATTCTGGGTTCCCCGCCGCACGACACAGGAGACAGAGTTGACCGAGGAACAGTCGAGCACCGAGAACGCCCCGGCCCAGCCCGAGTCGGCGCAGTCCCCGGTCGAGCCGGCCGCGGAGACCCCGGCTGCCGACGCTCAGGCCGACACCACCGCGACCGACACCGCACCGACCGAGCCGAAGCCGGAGGCACCGGCCGAGGAGGCGGCAACCAGCAGAAGACGCTGGTCGCCCGGTGGCGGGCGACCGGTGCCAAGG
>NZ_JBEOVY010000140.1:0-18303 GCF_040295745.1 Saccharopolyspora sp. NPDC002686 | reverse complement strand
AAGGGGCCCGGAAAGTAAGGGGACCCCGTGCACCCGCCAGAGCCCGCTTACCCTTCTTGACTGGTTCGTCCACAACGGTTAGCTTTATGGACGAACCAGTCAAGAATTGAGGAGTAGGCGCGTTATGACGGAAGCACTCGCAGGCAAGGTGGCGGTGGTCACCGGAGCCAACAGCGGCATTGGGCTTGCCATCGCCAGGCGGTTCGCCGCGGAGGGGGCACGGGTGTTCCTGGCCGGTCGCCGTCAGGAGCCGCTCGACGCGGCCGTCGCTGAGATCGGGCCGGCGGCCACCGGCGTGAGGACCGACGTTTCGGTACAGACGGACCTCGATGACCTTTACTCGGTCGTGCGCGAGGAGGCGGGCCGCATCGACGTGCTTGTCGCCAACGCCGGCAGCGCTGTCCCTCAGCGTCTCGGCGAGATCACAGAGGAAGCCATCGACGCCACCTTCGGTACGAACGTGAAGGGCACGATCTTCACCGTGCAGAAGGCGCTGCCCCTGCTGTCGGACGGCGCCTCGATCGTAGTGACAGGATCGACCAACGCCCTCCGCCCCGGACCGAGCCTGGAAATCTACGGCGCATCGAAGGCAGCGGTGCGCAACCTGGTGCGCAGCTGGGCGCTCAGCGCGCAGGAACGGAAGTTCCGGGTGAACGTGTTGAGCCCCGGTCCGACCGAGACTCCGGGCCTGGTCGGCGCCGTAGGCCCGAACCACCAGCTCGCCTCGGAGGTGCCGCTCGGCAGGATCGGCCGCCCGGATGAGATCGCCGCCGTGGCGACGTTCCTGGCCTCGGACGCTTCCAGCTTCGTCAACGGAGTCGACTGGTTCGTCGACGGAGGCCAGGCGCAGGTCTGACCGCGCCCCTCATGCGGTGGGCATACCGGGCACCCTGGCTCACCGGACGGCCTTGCCCATCGGGCCTGACTGCTTGCCTACGTCCCCTTGGGCCCGCCCGGGGCGGTCTCCTTGTTGCACCGACATCTCATCGGACTGCTTCCAGTAGTGGCGCGGCTGGACCATCACGGCACCCTCGTCATCGCCGCCCATGCCTCATCACCCTGCGTAGCGGCAGTTGGCCGGAAAGCCGGTATACCGGCCCACCACCTGCGACTACCCCCTCACCTCCAGCAAATCCAGAGCCGGAGCCTGGCCCTCGGAGGCGAACACCTCAGGCGGTCCTGGCCGCACCCGCAGAAGGCAGCCACTGGGCAAGGCGGCACAGCGAACATGGTCGGCCGGGGAAACCAGCGCGAGAGTGCACCACACACACCACGTACCAGGAGGAAAAGTGAACGCCACCAGCGATATTCAGAAGCGTCGCGAAGAGATTGTTATCAACTACTTCCGCATGGCGGACGCTGGCAACCCTGCGGTCATCGACCTCTTCACGGAAGATGACAAGCCGTTCTACCGGAGCTCCGCTGCCTTCTTCTCAGCGACCCACCAAGCCAAGATCACCCCTTGACATCAGCCCCGAAGCCCAAACTTCACGGCCTTGGGCTAAAGGCGGGTGTAGGCCTCGATGTCCTGCTCGAAGTCCGCGATGGCTCCCGAGGTGAGGGTGGGCCGGGTGTCCGCGATCGCTTTCAGGTATTCGTCCGTGGTCGCCAGTTCGCGGTCCTCGTGCAGGACGTCGCGTTCGAAAGCGGCCTGGGCTCCTTGGCGGGCGGCGAACTCGATGTCGGCGGGCGTGAACAGTTCCGTCCGCTCCACCAGCACGTCCAGGTCGACGTTGTCGCGGGCCGGGCCGAGGTAGCGCGACCAGATCGCGCGCCGGGCCGGTGGATCCGGCGGGCCGACCGGGATGATGTAGTCGAACCGGCCCGGGCGCAGGAACGCCGGGTCCAGGGAGCTCACCGAGTTGGTCGCGCAGACGAGCAGGCGGTGGTCGTGCTCCCGGAAGCCGGGGATCAGCTTCAGCAGCTCGTTGGTCACGCCGTGCGCCGGGCCTGCCGCCGGGGTGGTGCGGGTACCGGCGATCTCCTCGACCTCGTCGATGAACAGGACCAGGTCGTCGAGCTCTTCCAGCTCGGCGAACACCTCTCGCAGGGAGGTCGCCAGGCCGTCGGGGGAGGACGCGGCCAGCCGGGACGGGAACAGCTCCACGAACGGCCAGTTCAGCCGGGAGGCGATCGCCTTGGCGAAGCTCGTCTTGCCGGTGCCCGGCGGGCCGAACAGCACGATCGCCTTGGGCGGGAGCACCCCGTGGCGCTCGGCCTGGTCGGTGTGCGAGATCGGCAGCACGACGCGGCGCTCGATGACGTCCTTCTCCCGCTGCATGCCGGCCAGCGCCGCCCACCTGCCGGGCGGCAGGAGCATGCCGCCGAGGTGCTCGAGCACGTCGAAGTCGGCCGGGTCCAGCTCCTCGACCTTCTCGAAGTAGGTCAGGTCGGTGCGCGGGCGGTAACCGGAGTTCACCATCGCCCGGAAGCCCGCAGCCCCCTCGGGCACCAAGCTGGTGATGCGGTGCGCGCCGATGCTGCGCAACTTCTTCTCCAGCTCGGCCAGCAGCGCGCTGCCGATGCCGCGGTTGCGCCACCTGGCGTCGAGCGCGAACAGGGCCAGCCAGGCCCGATCGCCTTCCACCTTGGCCACGGCCATGCCGACGACTTCTTGCTGCACCACCGCGACCACGGCGGGATGGCCTGCCCGCGCGATCGACACCACCTCGGCGGCGGAGAAGACCGGTTCCCCGGTCTCCCGGCTCTGGTCCCAGATGCGGATCGCCTGGTCCAGGTCGTCGTCGTGGAAATCGCGCACCCGCCAAGCAGGCATGGCCCACCTCCCGCCTCCACCCGCGCTGCGAGGCCCGGAAGTCGTTCCCGGCAACGGATTCCGGTCGACGAACTCCTCGGTGCGCAGCGCAGGATCTGCAACTGGATCGAATTCTCCGCCGCAACGGCGGACCGGGGCAAAGCGGCGTTTCCGCTCCGCCGATAAACCGCGCCTATCGGAGCAGGTCGGCCACGAGTTCCGCGCGCACCCGCTCGGCTCCGGTGTAGACGTTCATGGACGTGCCGCGCAGGAAACCGACCAACGTCAGCCCGGACTCCTCTGCGAGGTCGACTGCCAGCGACGACGGAGCGGACACCGCGGCCAGCATCGGAATGCCCGCCATCACGGCTTTCTGCACCAGTTCGAAGGAGGCGCGGCCGGAGACCATCAGGATCGAATCCCGCAACGGCAGCCGATCCGCGCGCAGCGCCTCGCCGATCACCTTGTCCACCGCGTTGTGCCGTCCGACGTCCTCGCGCAGGCAGCTGAGCTGGCCATCCGCGGTGAACAACCCCGCGGCGTGCAGCCCGCCGGTGCTGTCGAACACCCGCTGCGCTTCCCGCAACCGGTTGGGGAGGGCCGTCAACGTCTCCAGGTCGACGCGGGGCGAATCCTCGTCGATCGTCCAGGTCGTCGTGGTGCGCACCGCGTCCAAGCTGGCCTTGCCGCACAACCCGCACGAGGACGTGGTGTAGAAGTTGCGCTCCAGCGAAGCATCGGGGAGCGGCACGCCAGGAGCCAGGGCGACGTCGACGACGTTGTAGGTGTTGCTGCCGTCGGAGGTGGCGCCCGCGCAGTAGCGGATCGCGAGCACGTCCTCGGCCGCGTGGACGACGCCTTCGCTGACCAGGAACCCGACCGCGAGGTCGAAGTCGTTCCCCGGGGTCCGCATGGTGATGGTCAGCGGGCGTCCCCCGACCCGGATCTCCAGCGGTTCCTCCACCGCGAGCGTGTCCGGCCGGTGCGACGGCACCCCGTCGCGGATGCGCAGAACACGCCGCCGTGCGGTGACCCGTCCCATGAGCTCGTCCTTCCCGTGCAGGCCGCGGTCAGGCCGTGGCGGGCTCCAGCCGGACCACGATCCCCTTCGAGGTGGGTGTGTTGCTGATGTCGGCCACGCTGTCCAGCGGCACCAGCACGTTGGTCTCCGGGTAGTACGCGGCGGCGGAACCGCGCGTCGTCGGGTAGCCGACCACCCGGAAGCTGCGCGCCCGGCGCTCCACCCCGTCGTGCCACACGCTGACCAGGTCCACCTCGGCCCGGTCGGCGAAGCCCAAGTCCTCCAGATCGGCGGGGTTGACCAGCACGACCCGGCGTGCGTTGTGGATCCCCCGGTACCGGTCGTTCGGGGCGTACGGGATGGTGTTCCACTGGTCGTGCGAGCGGAGCGACTGCAGCACCAGATGTCCCGGGGGAGCGGTCAGCATCTCCAGCTCGTTGCCGGTGAACATCGCCTTGCCGCTGGCGGTGGCGAAGACGCCGCTGTTCACCGGGTTCGGCAGCACGAATCCGCCCGGCTCGACCACCCGCGCGTTGAAGTCCTCGAACCCCGGCACCACCCGCGAGATCCGGTCCCGGATCGCGCTGTAGTCGGCCTCGAACTCCTCCCACGGGATGTCGGGTTCGGTCCCCAAGGTCCGGCGGGCGAGCCTGCTGATGATCGCGACCTCGCTGAGCAGCACGTCCGAGGCGGGCTCCAGGCGACCGCGGGAGGCGTGCACGGAGCTCATCGAGTCCTCGACGGTGATGAACTGCTCGCCGCCGGCCTGGACGTCGCGGTCGCTGCGCCCGAGCGTCGGCAGGATCAGGGCCGTTTCGCCGCACACGGTGTGCGAGCGGTTCAGCTTGGTCGAGATGTGCGCGGTCAACCGGCAGCGGCGCATCGCCTGCTCGGTGATGTCGCTGTCCGGCGCGGCCCGCACGAAGTTCCCGGCGACGCCGAGGAAGAACTTGGCGCGGCCTTCGCGCATGGCCCGGATGGAATCCACCGAGTCCCAACCGTGCTCGGTCGGCGGGGTGAACCCGAACTCGCGCTCCAGCGCGTCCAGGAAGGACTGCGGCATCCGCTCCCAGACGCCCATCGTCCGGTCGCCCTGCACGTTGCTGTGCCCGCGCACCGGGCAGGCGCCCGCGCCGGGCTTGCCGAAGTTCCCGCGCAGCAGCAGGAAGTTGATGACCTCGCGGATGGTGGGCACGCCGTGCTTCTGCTGCGTCAACCCCATCGCCCAGCAGACGATGACGCTCTTGCTGGCCAGCACCCGGTCGCGGAGCTCCTCGATCTCCTCGCGGGTCAGCCCGGTGGCGGTGCGCACCTCGTCCCACGAGATGTCCCTGGCGTGCTCGGCGAACTCCGCGAAACCGCTGGTGTTGGCCCGGATGTAGTCGTGGTCGAGCACGGTGCCCGGGGCGGCGTCCTCGGCCTCGAGCAGCAACCGGTTCAGCGCCTTGAACAGCGCGAGGTCGCCGCCGGGCCGGATCTGCAGGAACTGGTCGGCGATGGCGGTTCCGCGGCCGATGACGCCGCGCACCTTCTGCGGGTTCTTGAACCGGAACAGCCCGGCCTCGGGCAGCGGGTTGACGGCCACGACCTGGCCGCCGTTGCGCTTGGTCTCCTCGAGAGCGGACAGCATCCGGGGGTGGTTCGTGCCGGGGTTCTGGCCGACGACGAGGACCAGGTCGGATTCGTGGATGTCGTCGAGGCTCACGGTGCCCTTGCCGACGCCCAGCGCCTCCTGCATGGCCGAACCGCTGGACTCGTGGCACATGTTCGAGCAGTCGGGCAGGTTGTTGGTGCCGAAGGCCCGCGCGAACAGCTGGAGCAGGAACGCGGCCTCGTTGTTGAGCCGCCCGGACGTGTAGAACAGCGCTTCGTTCGGGGAGTCGAGCGCTTTCAGCTCGGTGGCCAGCAGCTCGAGCGCGGCGTCCCAGCCGATCGGCTCGTAGTGGTCCGAGCCGGGGCGCTTGACCACGGGCTCGGTGAGCCTGCCCCGGTGGTTGAGCCACTGGTCGGACTTCTCGGCCAGCTCGGAGATGGGGTGCTCGCGGAAGAACTCGGCGGTGACCCGGCGCGTGGTCGCCTCGTCGTTGATGTGCTTGGCGCCGTTCTCGCAGTACTCGTTGAGATGCCGCTGCTTCGGGCCCGGTTCCGGCCACGCGCAGCCGGGGCAGTCGATCCCCTTGGCCTGGTTGACGTTCAGCAGCGTCAACATCGTGCGCCGCGGCGAGGTCTGCTCGAGCGAGTACTCCAGCGCGTGCGCCACCGCGGGCACGCCGGCGGCCCAGGTCTTGGGCGGGGTGACCGAGAGCTCTTCCTCGCTGGAACCGTCGATCTCGCGCATGCTGTCGTCACCCTTCGTCCTCCGCGCACCGGCTTCCGCAGTCGGCGAGCCATCGCTCGTCCCACGTTTTGCCTCCGTCTCGGAGAAGTCAAAGAAGCGGTCTCGATCACTTGATAGGCGCTGGTTATCTACCGACGACCGAACGGCGCGCAGCGGCCACCGCGTGTCCAGCATCACGCTGGATGCGCAGGTGAGAGGCGTTGCCTATCAGCGGGTCGGAGAACCCGTTTGACCAGGCGCCCAGCAGGGCGGAAGCTGGTGGCGAGTGGATCTGCGCTGACCGAGTCCTCTGTGGAGCGCGCCACCACGATCAACGACCCGGCGCGAGGAATCCGATGGCCCTGGCAACACGCACCAGCGACACGTCGAGCGCGGCGGGAAGTCACGCCCCGCCGGTGGAAACCTGGGAACAGGCGCGGAGCGCAGCTCGCAGTGCGGCCGGACGGGCACTTCCCCCCGTTGCGAAGGACATCCCCGACGCTCTCGGCCATGTCCTGGCCGAGCCGCTGGTGGCCCGCACCGACCTGCCCGCGTTCGATACGTCCGCAATGGACGGTTGGGCGGTGGCGGGGCCGGGACCGTGGCGGCTGCGCCGCGGAGAAGTGCTGGCGGGCGGACGTGCCGAACTGCTCGCCACCGGCACTGCGCTGAGCATCGCCACCGGTGCGCAGCTCCCACCAGGTGCGCCGCTGCTCGCTTCTGGAGCAGCTCCCGGTACTGGCGGGTCGTGTTCTCGTGCAGCTCGCCGGTGCCCCAGTCGACGATGACCCCGTACCTCCGGATCACGTCGAGCATGTCCAGCTCGCCCGCGCGGTACCGCCGGGCCACCGCGTGCGGGTCCTCAGCCAACCAGTCCCGCCGCTGCGCGGCGATGGAGGCCCGCAGCTCCGCGGTGGCGGCGGTGTCCACTTCGTACTGGTCCAGCTCCGGGTCGATCGGGAGCACCACGACGCCGTAGTCCGCGGCCGCACGTTCGACCGACACGTAGCCGTCGATGACGTCCTCGACGACGAGATCCGGGTCCCTGGTCAGCGGATCCCCGTAACCACCGCCGCCCGCTGAGGGCCGGGTGAAGGAGTTGCCGGGCTCGATCGCGACGTTGGAGAAGGTCGCGCCCAGGAACCGCTCGTCCTCGGTGCCCTTGTTCAGCCAGACGCCGTGCGGCAGCGAGGGCAGCCCGCCCGAGATTCCCCACGTGATCGACCGGGCGCGATCGCAGCAGTACGACATGACCGTGCTCTCGCAGTCGGTGAGCACACCGCCCTTCTCCAGACCGCAGCCGCCGCGATGCCGCCCCGGACCTCCGGAGTCCGTCACGATGGCGTGCTGGCTGGTCAGCACCGGGGAGAGCCGCTCCTGACCTTCGACCGGCTGGACGGCGAGCCCGGGCCCGAACACCGGTGCGGTCGCCCCGGATCCGTCCTTGGTCGCCCGGCCGCCCCAGCCACCGGCCATCCAGTCGTACCACATGAAGTAGGGCCGGTCCTCCGTCCGACCGTCCCGGCCGCCGACCAGCAGGTACTCCAGGTTGAACGCGCACGCCATGGCGCGTTCGGGCATGACCTGGGACCAGATCTCGAACAGCGCGTTCATCAACTTCTCGTAGGGCCCCGAGCAGAACCCGGTGACCGCGGTCGGCCACGCGGCGTTGACCACCGTCCCCTCCGGACCGAGCTCGGCGTGCACCACCCGGTACAGCCCCGAGTTGAGCGGCACGTCGGGGAAGAACGTCTTCGTCCCCGCGTACAGCGCGGAGTGGGTGGTGCCGTAGCCGGAGTTGAGGAACGTCGACACCGCAGGCGCGCTGCCGGAGAGGTCGTAGTGGATGCCGGCGTCGTCGATGCGCATCTTGACCGAGATCGGCACCAATCCCTCGGGCTTGCTGGGGTCGGCGTCGAGGTAGTCGACCGTTTCCCACTCGCCGCGCGGCAGTTCGGCCAGTTTGTGCCGGACGATGCGCTCGACGTAGTCCTGCGCCCCCTCCATCGCCGCCACCACGGTGTCCTTGCCGTAGCGGCCGACGAGCCGGAGGAGCTCGCGCTCGCACACCGCCGTGGCTTCGGCCTGCGCGTTGAGATCGCCCATGCAGCTGTAGGGCGACCGGGTGTTGGAGACCAGCAGCTGCGCCACGTCGCGCAGCTGCTTGCCGCGGTGCCACAGCCGGACCGGGGTGATGCGCAGGCCCTCGCTGAAGTGCTCCTTGGCGTTGACGTCGAAGGAGCCGGGGACGTTGCCGCCGACGTCGGCCCAGTGCCCCTTGTTCTGGGCGAAGCCGATGATCTCGGAGCCGACGAAGATGGGCCGGATGAAGCTGACGTCGTTGAAGTGCGTACCGCCGCGGTACGGGTCGTTCACCGCGAAGACGTCACCGGGGTTGATGTCCTCGCCGAACTCCTCCAGCACCGCCTTGCACTGGAAGTGCAGCGTGCCGACGTGCACGGCGATGTCCGCGCTGCCCTGCATCACGGTGTTGCCCGCCGCGTCGCACAGCGCGGAGGAGAAGTCCCGCGCGTAGATGACGAAGGAGTAGCAGGTCCGCATGATCTGCTCGCTCATCAGGTCGACCGCGGTGACGAAGGCGTTCTTCAGCACTTCGAAGGTCACCGGGTCCAGGCCCGCGGGGGTCACCTGCTCGTTGGTCGTCATGGTTCAGGCCTCCGTCAGGTGGATGCGGATGTTCAGCCACTCGTCGATCTCGGCGCGCGCCTCCGGCGGCACGACGGTGGTGGAGTCCAGCTGCTCGATGACGGCCGGGCCGGTCAACCGGGTTCCGGCGGGCAGCTCGAACCGGTCGTGCACGGGGGTGTCGACCCAGCCGGGGCCGTCGAAGTAGACCTTGCGGGTCTGCCGCGCCGCGGGTGCCGCACCGGGCGTGACCTCGTGCGGAGCGACGACCGGTTTCGGCGTGACGCCGATGGCGGTCAGGCCCAGCTGGTAGATCTGCACCGGCGTGTCGTCCCGGCGGAACGAGTACTCCCGCTCGTGCTGCTCGTGGAACAGCTCGATCGCCTCGCGCAGCGCGTTCGGCCCGCTGCCGCACTTGACGGTCAGCGACCGCCACTGGCCCAGGTAGCGCATCGAGACCGTCCGCTGCAGGACGCCGTCTTCAGCGCTGACGCCCTCGTGGCGCAGCCGCGCCGACGCTTCGGCCTCCAGACCGGCGAACGCGTTCTCGAACTCCTCGACGTCGGCTTCGTCCCCGACCGCGCTGAACATCGCGGACAGGTCGTGGCGGATGTCGACCAGCAGGCACCCGAGCGCGGAGGTCACGCCCGGGTTCGGCGGCACCACGACGGTCGGGATGTTGAGCTCGCGCGCCACCTCCGCGCCGTGCAGCGCACCGGCGCCGCCGAAGGCGATCAGCGCGAAGTCGCGGGGGTCGTAGCCGCGCCGGATGGAGATCAGGCGGACCGCGTCGGCCATGTTGGCGTTGGCGACCTGCAGGACGGCGCTCGCGGCCTCCTCCAGCGGAAGTCCGAGCGGTCCGGCGACGTGGTCGAGGAGCGCGCCTTCGGCCAGTTCCGGCGACAGGACCTTGGCCCCACCGGCCAGGGCGGTGCCGAGCCGGTTGAGCACCAGGTTCGCGTCCGAGTTGGTCGGGGCGGTGCCGCCCGCCCCGTAGCAGGCCGGGCCTGGTGAAGCCCCTGCCGACTGCGGCCCGTTGCGCAAGGAACCGGCCTCGTCGATGTGCGCGATGGAACCGCCGCCCGCGCCGATGGTCAGCACCTCGATCGACGGGAAGATGATCGGGTAGCCGTACTCGACCGACCACTCCTTGGTCACCCGCAGCTCACCGCCGTGGACCATCGCGATGTCGGTGCTCGTGCCGCCCATGTCGAGGCCGATCGCGTTGGCGTAGCCGCACTGGGCGGCGACGTGCCGGGCGGCGATGGCACCCGCGGCGATGCCGGAGGCGGCCAGCCGCACGGGATAGCGCTCCACCATGCGCGGTGTCATCGACCCGCCGCCGGAGTGCAGCAGCAGGAGGTCGCCGCGGTACCCGCCCGCCGCCAGCTCCTCGGCCAACCGGTTGACGTAGCCGCTGACCAGCGGCGCGAGCACGGCGTTGGCGACGGTGGTGTTGAACCGGTCGTGCTCGAAGATCTCCGGGAGGATCTCCGCGCTGGCGCAGATCGTCACCCCGGGCAGCTCCTCCTCGAGGATCTCCCGCATCCGGATCTCGTGGGCGGGGTTGACGTAGGAGTTGACGAAGCAGATCGCCACGGTCCGGACCGCGCGCTTGCGCAGCAGCGCCGCGACGCGGCGGGCCCCGGCTTCGTCGAGCGGGGTCACCACGTTGCCCGCGTAGTCGATGCGTTCGGCGACCTCGAAGCGGTCCCGGCGGCGGACGTAGGGCGGGGACACGTCGTTGTAGGCGTCCCAGAGGTCGTCCTTGGTGCCGTCGCGGATCTCGATGACGTCGCGGAACCCGGTGGTCGTGACCATCGCGGCCGGCTGGAAGTTCCGCGTGATCAGTGCGTTGGTGGCGACCGTCGTGCCGTGCGAGAACAGCGACACGTCGGCGAGGTCGACGCCGCCGCGCTCGATGCCGTCCAGCACCGCGCGCATCGGGTCGTCCGGGGTGGACGGGACCTTGGTGACCCGGATGCTCTTCGCGTCCTCGTCGAACACGCACACGTCGGTGAACGTGCCTCCGACGTCGACGGCCACGCGCTGCTTGGCCATGCGGGTGCCTCCTCGGGTGGTGCGGGTGGGAAAGGTCCGCTGCCGGCTGCGGTTGGAAATGAAGGTTGCCCCACGCTGTGCTCGCTGTCACTGTGAAAATCACAAACGCGGTGGCGATGATCTGTCACTCCGCACAACCACGGGCGGGAGGGAAGGCCGGTGACCGGGGAGCGCCGCGGCGGGTGGTCGCAGTTGACCTTGCGCCACCTCGTCGACGAGCCGAGCCTGCAGCTGACCGTGGTGGAGCCCGGGGACCTGTCGAAGGTGGTCCGCGCGGCGCACTCGGTCGAGGTCGTCGACACCGCGAACCGACCGCGCCCCGGCGCGATCATGCTCACCACCGGGCTGCGGTTCGCCTCCGCCCCGGACGACCCCGAACCGCAGGAGCGGCTGATCGCCGATCTCGTCGCGGCCGACGCAGCGGCCCTGCTGTTCGGCACGGGCGTCCACTTCGAGCGGGTGCCGCACGGCCTGCGCGCCGCGGCGCGGGAACGGAACTTCCCGGTGCTGGGCGTGGATGCGAGCGAGACCTCGTTCGACCTCGTCGCGGACTTCATCAGCAGCGGGGCGCTGTCCGCGGAAACCTACCTGCTGAAGCGAACGGTCTGGTTGCAGAACGACCTGCTGCACGCCTTGGCGGCCTCGGATCCGGTGAGCGCACTGGTGGTCCGGCTCGGCACGTTGTGCAAGGGAACGGCGGTGCTCTACGAGGGCGACGGGCGGATCGTCGCCTCGACCGGCCACGGTCCCCTGCGCCTGGTCTGGGAGGAGATCAGCGCCCGCCAGGGCGAGTCGCAGCGGTTCACCGTCGGGCAGTGGACGGTCGCCACCCGGCCCTTCCTGCTCCGCGGGGTGCGGTTCCAGCTGGCGGTGGCTTCGCGCAACAGCGCGCTGCTCGACGACATCAGCCCCGAGCTGCTGGAGACCGCGGAGCGGGTGCTGGCCGCCGCCGGTGCGTCGCGGTCGTTGGTGATCAGCCAGGAGCGGGCGGAAGCGGCCCGGATCGTGTCGGCCCTGCGCGGCGGGCTGACCGCCTCGCAGGTGCGCCAGACCTGGGACCGGTTGCGGGCCTTCGGTTTTCGC
Source organism: Saccharopolyspora sp. NPDC002686 (assembly GCF_040295745.1). NCBI lineage: Bacteria > Bacillati > Actinomycetota > Actinomycetes > Pseudonocardiales > Pseudonocardiaceae > Saccharopolyspora > Saccharopolyspora sp. NPDC002686. Next base: position 6,420 of record NZ_JBEOVY010000140.1, on the reverse strand, counting down.
GTCGGCGACGATCTCCGCGTGGTGTCGGCGAGCCCGATCGGCGACCGGTCCCGGAACCTGGTCGAGGCGCTGCTGGAGCAGGCCGACGTCGACGGCGTGCCGCTGATCCTGGACGCCGTCCGCCAGGACGAGTCCGGCGAGCTGACCGCTGTGCTCGCGGACCGAGGCGCGGCGGATGCCTGGTTGGACGAGCTCGCGCGCACCCACCTGGTCGGCGTCAGCGGACCGTTCAGCGATCTCACGGTCGCGGGGCGCTACGTCCAGGAGGCCAGCACCGCCTGGCACCTCGCCGGCCGCCGCCACGGCCGGGGCAGCGACCGGACCATCGTGCGGCTCGACGAGGTGGACTTCGCCGCGTGGCTGCTCACCCGCCGCGACGACGCCCAGGTCGCCGATCGGCTCGAGCGGCACTTCGGCGCGCTGCTCACCTCACCGGACCTGGTGGAAACCGTGGTGCTCTACCTCGCGTGCGACCAGGACGTCAAGCGGACGGCCGAGCTGCTGTTCATCCACCCCAACACGGTCCGCTACCGCCTTCGCAACGTCGAGCAGCTCGTCGGCGGGCGGATCTCGTCGGCGAAGGTCGTCGCGAACCTCTACCTCGCCTTCCAGGACGACATCCTGGCCCGCGCCGAGACCGGCGGACGGCGGAACCGCTTTGAAGTTCCCGGCGAACGGCCTTGATCTCCAGTTAAGTCGAACTCCTAACGTCGTCGGCGTGAGCGCGGATCCGCGTTCACGCCGACTTCCACGAGGAGCACGACATGCGCGCGATCCGGCAGTACGAGTTCGGCCCGGCGGAGGTCCTCCGCTACGAGGAGGTCCCCGATCCGCACCCGGGTGCCGGGCAGGTCCGCATCGCGGTCGCCGCGGCCGGGGTCCACCTGGTCGACACCTCCATCCGGCAGGGCGGCCGCAGCCCGTTCCCGCTGCCCGAGCTGCCCATGACGCCGGGCCGCGAGGTGGCCGGGGTCGTCGACGAGATCGGCGAGGGCGTGGCCGAGGAGTGGCTCGGGCGGCACGTCGTGGCGCACCTGGGAATGGCCAGCGGCGGTTACGCGGAGTTCGCGGTGCGCGAGGTGGAGGCGGTGCAGGTGGTGCCCGAGGGCACCGATCCGACCGAGGCGGTGGCGATGATCGGCACGGGGCGCACCACGATGTCCATCCTGCGCACCGCGCGGCCGAGCGCCGACGACGTCGTGCTGGTCACCTCCGCCGCCGGGGGCATCGGCGCGCTGGCGATCCAGCACGCGCGCAACGTCGGCGCGACCGTCGTGGGCGCTTCAGGCAGTCCGACCAAGGTCGGCAAGGTCCGCGAGCTGGGCGCGGACCTGTCGGTCGACTACACGGAGGCCGACTGGGCGGACCGGGTTCGCGAGGAGCTCGACCGGCCGGTGAGCCTGGTGCTCGACGGCGCCGGCGGCGCCTACGGGAGGGCGGCGTTCGACCTGCTCGGTCCGGGCGGCCGGATCGTCATGTACGGCCGCGAGCTCGGCGAGCACCGGTTCACCTCCGATGACCTGCTCGCCCGCGCGCTGACCGCCACAGTCGCCCTCGGCCCGGCCCTGCTGAAGGTGCCCGGCGGCATGCGGGCACTGGAGGACGAAGCGCTCGCGGCGCTGGCCGATGGGACCATGAAGCCGCTGGTCGGGACGCCGTTCCCGCTCGGCGAAGCTGCCGAAGCGCACCGATCGCTGGAAAATCGGCAGACCTACGGCAAAGTGGTCCTGGTGCCCGAACGGCACTGATCGACGACGCGAAGAACCATGGAGGTCGCACCAGTGGAACAGGTGGTACTGCTCGACGAGTCCGGTCAGGCGATCGGGGTCGAGGACAAGACGACCGTGCACCACCGGGAAACCCCGCTGCACCTGGCCTTCTCGTGCTACGTGTTCAACGACCGGGGCGAGTTCCTGCTGACCCAGCGGGCCCACCACAAGGTCACCTTCCCGAGCGTGTGGACCAACACCTGCTGCGGCCACCCGGCTCCCGAGGAGGAGATGAAGGCCGCGATCGTCCGACGGCTGGGCGAGGAGCTGGGGCTCACCGTGCGCGGCCTGGAGCTGGCGCTGCCCGGCTTCCGCTACCGCGCCGAGATGCCCAACGGCGTGGTCGAGAACGAGATGTGCCCGGTGTTCTTCGCGTTCACCGAGAACACCCCGGAGCCCAACCCGGACGAGGTCGCCGAGACCCGCTGGGTGAGCTGGAAGGAGTTCAGCGCCGGGGTGCTCTCCGGCGAGGCCGACGTCTCGCCCTGGTGCCGGCTGCAGGTCCGCCAGCTCGTCGAACTCGGCCCGGAACCGGCCCAGTGGCCCACCGGCCCCCGCACCGACCTCCCCCCGGCAGCCCACGTCGCCTGACCCGGCGGTCCGCAAATTCCATTGAAATCGAAGGTGCGATTTCAATGGAATTTGCGTCTTCAGGCGCCGGTGGACTCGTACTGGTGCTCCGGGCGGCCGCTGGCGCCGTAGCGGAGCGTCATTCGGGCCTTGCCGTCCTGGGCCAGCCCGGCGAGGTAGCGCTGCGCGGTGGCGCGGGCGATGCCCAGTTCCGCCGCGATCTCCACTGCTGAGCGCGGGCCGTCCGCCGCGTTCAGCGCGTCCTGCACCAGTCGGGAGGTCACCGCGGACTGGCCCTTCGGCGCGCCCGGCTGGTCTCCTTCGTGCAGCACGCGCATCGCCCGGTCGATCTCGTCCTGGCCGACCTGGCCCCCGGTGGGCGACAGGCGCGCGTGGTAGCGGGCGTAGGCGCTGAGCCGGTCCGCGAGCTGTTCCGCGGTGAACGGCTTGACCAGGTAGTTCAGTGCTCCGGCGGACAGGGCCGCGCGCACCGATGCGGCGTCGGCGGCCGCGGTCAGCATGATCACGTCGACGTCGAGGTCGCCGAGCAGGGCGATGCCGGAGCAGTCGGGCAGGTAGTTGTCCAGCAGCACCAGGTCGGGGTTGCTGGAGACGATCAGGTCGCGGGCCTCGGCCGCCGAGTGCGCGGTGCCCACCACCTGGAACCCGGCGACCCGCTCGGTGAACTCGGCGTGCACCCGCGCCACCCGGAAGTCGTCCTCCACCACCAGCACGCGGATCATCGATCCTCCTCCTCGGTCTCGGCCACCGCGCCGGGCAGCCACGCGTGGAACACCGCGCCGCGCTCGGCCGGATCGCCCGGATCGACCAGCCGCACGTCGCCGCCGAAGCTGCGGGCGGCCTGCCTGCACAGGGCCAGGCCCAGCCCGTGGTCACCGTCCTTCGTGGACACACCTTCCACGAACAGATCTTCGCGCATCTCCTCCGGAACTCCGCCACCGCTGTCCACAACGGACACGTGCAGGGTCGCACCGTCCGCGAGCAGGTCCACCTCCACCCTGGCCGGTCGCCGCTCCCCAAGCTGCGCCGCGGTCACGGCGTTGTCGACCAGGTTGCCGACCACGGTGGTCACTTCCACCGGCGCGCGCACCCGGCCCGGCACCCAGCTGGTCTCCCCCAGCTCCAGCTCCACCGACTTCTCCGCCGCGACGGCCTTCTTCGCCGCCAGGAACGCCAGCAGCACCGGATCCCGCACCGCATCGGCAGCCGGGCCCAGCCCGGTCACCGGCCCGCTGGTCAGGGCCTGCAGGTAGGCCACGGCGTCGTCCTGGTGACCGGTCTGCAGCAGTCCGGACAGGGTGTGCAGGCGGTTGCTGAACTCGTGGCGCTGGGCGCGCAGCACGTCGGTCATGCCGCGCACCGACTCCAGCTCGCGGTTGAGCACCTCCAGGTCGGTGCGGTCGCGCAGGGTCAGCACGCTGCCCAGGTCCGCACCGTCGCGGCTGACCCGGCGGTGGTTGGCCACCAGCACCCGGTCTCCGGCGACGGTGATCAGGTTCTGCACCGGCTGCCGGTCGTCCAGCGCGCTGCGCAGCCGGGACGGCAGGTCGAGCTCGCGCACCGGGGTTCCGGGCACGACGGCGGTGCCCAGCAGCTGCTCGGCCTCCTGGTTGGCGAACGACACCCGCCCCTCGGCGTCGACGGCCAGCACACCCTCCCCGATGCCGTAGAGCACCGCCTCCCGCTCGCGCACCAGGTCGGCCAGCTCGTGCGGTTCCAGGCCCAGGGTGCGGCGCTTGAGCCCGCGGGTGAGCAGCGCCGCGCCGAGCACCCCGACCACCAGCGCACCGCCGGTGAAGGCCGCCGTGGTGCCCAGCAGGCGCAGCAGGGCGTGGTCGATGTCCTCGGTGTCGAACCCGACGCTGACCTGCCCGACCACCGCCCCGGTGCGGTCGCGCAGCGGCACCTTGCCGCGCGCGGAGAACCCGAGCGTGCCGCGCTGCACGTCCACGACCTCGTGACCGGCGAGCACCCAGCTCGGATCGGTGCTGACCGGCTTGCCGATCTGGTCCGGGCTCGGGTGCGCCAGCCGGATGCCGTTGCGGTCGGCGACGACGATGAACAGCGCACCGGTGGTGGCCCGGATCCGCTCTGCCCGGTCCTGCACGGTTCCGCTGCGGTCCTCGCGGGCCACGGCATCGGCGAGGGTGACGTCCGCGGCCGAGGCGCGCGCCACCGCGAGCGCCCGCTGGCCGAACTGGTCGACCAGGGCGCGGTCCAGCAACGACGCGACGAGGACGAAACCGATCCCGACGACGAGCGCGATCAGAGCGATCTGCAGCAGCAATGCCTGCCGCGCGAACCGCATCGGCCGGCGTGACATGCGTCGACCCTAACCCGCGAGCAATACGAGCAGAACGCGGAGAACGCGATGTAGGCGGACAACGCGCACAAGACTCCCCGCGCCCGATCCGTTCACCTACGGTCTCGCCAAACGAAACGCCGCTGTTACGCGGACCACTCCGGTCCGGTGGGAAGGAGGAAGGCGTTGATCGCTCTCCTCGGCTTGGGAATGGTGACCGTCTTCCTGTTCCTGGTGATGACCAAACGACTATCACCGATGGTGGCGCTGGTCGTGGTGCCCGCGGCGTTCGCGGTGCTCGGCGGCTTCGCGCCGGACCTCGGCGACATGATCACCGACGGGATCAAGTCGGTGGCCCCGACGGCGGCCATGCTGCTGTTCGCGATCCTCTACTTCGGGATCATGATCGACGCGGGCCTGTTCGACCCGATCACCCGCGCGGTGGTGCGGCTGACCCGCAACGACCCGCTGCGGCTGATCGTGGGCACGGTGGCCCTGGTCGCCGTGGTGTCGCTGGACGGCGACGGCACCACCACGTTCATGATCACCGTGTCCGCGCTGCTGCCGCTGTACAAGAAGCTGGGCATCAGCCCGGTGCTGATGACCGGTCTGGCCTGCCTGACCAACGCGATCCTGAACGTGGTGCCGTGGGGCGGTCCGTCCGCCCGCGCCGCCAGCGCGCTGGGGCTGGACCCGCAGGAGCTGTTCGTGCCGATGATCCTGCCGCTGGTGGCGGGACTGGCCACGGTCTTCGTGCTCGCCTGGATGCTCGGCCTGCGGGAGCGGGCCCGGGTGCGCAGCGGCGAGCTGGTCCTCGCCGGCGCCGGTGGCCCCAGCACTCCCAGCACGGGCGGCGGCACCGGTGACTTCGCCGACGGCGACTTCGACGTGCTGGCCCCGGACCGCGAGTCGCTGCGCCCGAAGCTCATCTGGTTCAACGCGGCGCTGACCGCCGCGCTGCTGGTGGGCCTGATCGTCGGCGTGCTGCCGATCGCCGTGCTGTTCATGCTCGGCACCGGACTCGCGCTGCTGGTCAACTACCCGCGCCTGGCGCAGCAGCGGACCCGCATCGCCGCGCACGCCGACAGCGTGGTCTCGGTGGTGTCGATGGTGTTCGCCGCCGCGGTGTTCACCGGCGTGCTGTCGGGCACCGGGATGATCGAGCAGATGGCGCACTACCTGCTGACCGCCATGCCGGACGGGCTGTACCCGTTCTTCAGCGTGATCGTCGCGGTGCTCAGCGTCCCGTTCACGTTCTTCATGAGCAACGACGCGTTCTACTTCGGCATCATGCCGATCCTGGCCGAGGCGGGCGCCCAGCACGGGATCGCGCCGATCGAGATCGCCCGCGCCTCGCTGCTGGGCCAGCCGATCCACATGCTCAGCCCGCTGGTGCCCGCGATGTACGTGCTGATCGGCCTGGCCAAGGTCGACCTGGGCGACCACCACCGGTTCGCGATCAAGTGGGCCCTGGTGGTGTCCGCGGTGGTGATCGCCACCGGCTTCGCCCTGGGCGTCATCTCGATCCACTGAGCAGACCTCCATCTCGGTCAGGTTAGCCTTAGCTAACCTGACCGAGAATGCGAGGTTCTCCGATGCACCCAGCGCGCCTGCGGCGACGAACCGCTTCCCTCCTCAGCGCGCTCGCCGGGCTGCTGCTGGTCACCGCTTGCACGAGGACGATCGCACCGGCCATCTCGATGGCGACCAGGATGCCGACCAGCGGCAGCAGCAGCCCGATGACCAGGAAGATCCCGC
>NZ_JBEOVY010000139.1:0-18379 GCF_040295745.1 Saccharopolyspora sp. NPDC002686 | reverse complement strand
CCCCAGCCTCCCACCGCAACGCTATTCGCGCCGATAACCTCGGACGACTTGCCTGGTCAGTACCCGTGATTACTTTGTGGCGCTATAGGCCCCCAAAGTACTCACGGGTCTTCACCAGGCAAAAGGTTCATCCACATCGGACCGAAGAGCGCCTTCGCCTCGTCAGGGGGCTTCGTCGATGGTCGGCATCGGGGGGCCGGTGGGGTGCCAGGTTTCGAGGAAGGCCGGTTGGCGGGACGTTTCCACCAGTTCGATCCGGGCTCCGATCGAGTCCATTCGGTGGTAGGCGAAGGCCCTGCCGTGCGGGCAGCCGGAGAAGTCCTCGGGGATGCCGTGGGATTCCAGGCGCCGGGAGCCGGCTTGCAGGTCCGTCGTCCAGTAGCCGAGGTGGTCGAAGCGGGCTCCCGCCGAGGCGTCCCACGGGCTTCCCGGCGGGCCTTCGATCAGCTCGATGAACGGGGCTCCGCCCCGGGTGAAGACGATGCGGTACTGCCAGTCGCCCAGGGTGCTGGTCTGCGGTTCGCCCCACTCGACGCCGCTGGCGTTCTCGAAGTCGCGCATCGCGCGCTCCAGGTCGGGCACGACGAAGCACACGTGGTAGAAGGACGTCACCGGGGCATCATCCGATCAGCCGGGGCCTGAAGCGATGCGGGGCGCGGGGTGCGGGAGGGAGGTACCCCCAGGTCCCCCCTCCCGCGTCCCACGCACTCCCCGTCCCATTAGACGTTGAGCCGGCCTTTTGGTTGCATCATGTTTTTCACCGTTTTTCCCAGCGTGGAAATCGCAGGTCAGAGGCGCTCCAGCAGGCGGACGACGACCTCGTCCCCGGCCTGCTTGCCGATCTTCGCCCGGATCGCGGCCTTCACCGGGAGCTTGTGGGTGCCGTCGCCCAGGGCCATGAAGGAGCTCCGGAACGGCTCGCCGTCGACCGTGCCGCGGACCTTCACCAGACCGCGGGTGCCGAAGTACTCCGCCGACCTCGGCCAGACCACGTAGGTCCAACCGCCCGGCTCCGGGCTCTGCAGCAGTTCCGCGGTGAACGTCTCGTCCATGACCGACCTCCTCAGTCCTGCCCGGGTAGACCACCGAGCCGCCCAGAACTCATCGCTGCGGGCCTCGGAACTTGCCGTCGCCCAGTTCGTAGCAGGTCGTCGGGTAGTCCGACGGGATCTGGGCGTTGGTGCCGGACACGATCAGCACCGATGCGAGCACCGCGAGCGCCAGCACCGCACCCGCGCCGACCGGGATCATCAGGCCCTGCGCCGAGCCCCGCGTCCACTGCTTTTCGGTCACCAAGCGGTTCGCGACGCGTCGGCAGATCGCGAACACCAGAGCACCGATCGGCACCAGGAGGAGGTTGATGACGATCGCGATCGGGAAGACGATGAAGGTCAGCATGAAACCGCCGCCGGCTTCGACGAGATCGCACTTGCGCCAGAGCGTGCCGATCGTCCAAATGTCGTAGAAGATCATCAGCAGTGCGAGCGGGAAGACCGACAACGCCGCGATCCCCGCCCAGAAACCAGCAGATCTGATCCTCGTCCGATCTTCCATGCCCCTTGGACGCACCGGACGGGCTGCGGTTGCCCGGTGACCGATCCAGGTCTGGATTTTGCCGGTCTGGCGGGTTATGCATGATCGTCCGAGATCGAGAGGTGGGCGGCATGCGGTGGAAGCGGTTCGGGGTCGGGGTCGTCGTGGCCGGGGTCGTCGCGGTGAGCGCGTCGTGCACATCGGCACCGGAGCCCGCGGCTGCCGCCAACCGGTTGGACGAGGTCGTGCAGCGCGGGGAACTCCGGGTGTGCAGCACCGGGGACTACCGGCCGTTCACCTACCGGGATCAGGCCGGTGAGTGGAGCGGCATCGACATCGACATGGCGCACGACCTGGCCGAGCAGCTCGGGGTCCGGGCCACCATCGTGCCCACCACCTGGAAGACGCTGGTCGAGGACTTCACCGGCAAGTGCGACATCGCCGTCGGCGGGGTGTCGATCACGATGGAACGCGCACGCGCCGCGTTCTTCACCAAGGCCTACGTCGTGGACGGAAAGACGCCGATCACCCGCTGCGAGAACGCCGCGCGGTTCCAGACGCTGGAGCAGATCGACCAGCCCGGGGTCCGGGCCGTCGTCAATCCCGGCGGCACGAACGAGAAGTTCGCCCGGGAGCACCTCAAGCGGGCCACCATCGTCGACCACCCGGACAACAACACGATCTTCCAGCAGATCATCGACGGCAAGGCCGACCTGATGATGACCGACGCCGCCGAGACCCGCTGGCAGGCCAAGCAGCACCCCGAGCTGTGCTCGCTGCACCCGGACCAGCCGTTCACCTTCAGCGAGAAGGCCTACCTGCTGCCGCAGGGCGACGTGGTGTTCCAGCAGTACGTCGACCAGTGGCTCAACCTGGCGATGCACGACGGCACCTACCAGCGCATCTCCGAGCCGTGGATCGGTTGACCGCTCACGCGTGGCGGGCCTTGACCTCCTCGAGCAGGCCCAGCTGGGCCAGCAAGGTCAGCTGGTCGTAGTAAACCTCGCCGCCGATGGCCCGGCCGTGCTGGTCGTAGCGCAACGTCTCGCAGAAGGCGGCGTCCATCTGGCGGCCGGTCGCGGCGTGCCTGCGGAGCTTGCCGTCGTTCAGACCGCGGCCGTGGAAGTAGGCCACCGAGAAACCGGGGCCGTCGACGTAGGACGCGCCGATCACCCGCGCATCCGAGAACGCGCTGATCCACTCCCCCAGCCACTCCTTGAACTGGGCCAGCGTGTGCATGGTGCCGCGCCGCGGGTGGTCGATGTAGGCGAAGTCGGCGCCGATGTAGTGGTCGATCTCGTCGAGTTCGCGCTCGTTGAACAGCTCGTGCAGCTTGCGGTGGGTGTCCTGGTTGCGCATCTCCGATCCCTCCCGCCCCGAATGCTCCGCTCGCGCCGCGCAGTGGCAAGAGGCGAAAGCCTCCCGGTGTGACGTTGCTCCGCCGGGTATCGGGGAAGCCGCCGGACCGTGCGACGCTGTCGGTGCAACCATCCGCAACGACCCGGGGACCTGCTCAGCAGGCCTCGAGGGAACAGGACGGTCAACGATGACTGCTGCCCAGAACCAGGGCGAAACGGCTGCTCCGTACGGCTCGACCCCCACCAAGCGGCGAGTCCGGATCCACCACCTGCAGCAGATGAAGGAGCGCGGCGAAGCCTGGCCGATGCTCACCTCCTACGACATGTACACGGCGCGGATCTTCGACGAGGCCGGGATCCCCGTGCTGCTGGTCGGCGACTCGGCGGCGAACAACGTCTACGGCTACGAGTCCTCGCTACCGGTGACCGTGGACGAACTGCTGCCGCTGGTCCGCGCGGTGACCCGCTCCGCCGAGCACTCGCTGGTGGTGGCCGACCTGCCGTTCGGCTCCTACCAGGCCTCGCCGGAGCAGGCGCTGGCCACCGCGACGCGGTTCATGAAGGAAGGGCGCGCGCACGCGGTCAAGCTGGAGGGCGGGCGGCGCTACACCCCGCAGGTCGAAGCGCTGGTATCCGCCGGTATTCCGGTCATGGCGCACATCGGTTTCACCCCGCAGAGCGAGCACGGGCTCGGCGGGTACCGGGTGCAGGGACGCGGCGACAAGGCCGAGGAACTGCTGGCCGACGCGCTGGCGGTGCAGGAGGCCGGCGCGTTCGCGGTCGTGCTCGAGATGGTGGCGGCCGATGCGGCCAAGCAGGTCACCGCCGAGCTGCGCATCCCGACGGTCGGCATCGGCGCCGGTCCGGACTGCGACGCGCAGGTGCTGGTGTGGACCGACATGTCGGGGATGAACACCGGTCGGACGGCGCGGTTCGTCAAGCGCTACGCCGACGTGGGCGGCATCCTCGCCGACGCCGCGACCCGCTTCGCCGAAGACGTGCGCGGGCGCTCCTTCCCCGCCGCGGAGCACTCCTTCAACTGAGGTGGCGCTGCGGTCGATTGCGGTCAGGATCCGACCGCGATCGACCGTAGCGTGCCGGGCATGGAACACGAGCACACGCGCAGGAAGATCGTCGTCACCACACCCACCGGACACGTGGGCTCCCGAGTCGTGCAGCTGCTCCTGCATTTCCGCTGACGAGTTCCGCGCCTCGCTGCGGGCAGCCGGTTTGAGCAGCGGGCAGGTCGAGGGCATCGTCGGCATGTCGACCGGGCAGCTCGACGGCTTCACGCCCGAGGACGAGCGCAGCATCCTCACCACCACGCCGACCACGCTCGCGGCCTGGGCGCACGCACAGCTCCGCCCCGCCCTCTAGGCCGGCGGCGTTCCCTCGCCAAAGGGCTTGCCGCCCAAGGATTCCCGGCCGTGCGGGGTGCGCCAGCCGGATGGGTCCGGGCCGAGCGGGACGATGCCCGTCGGGTTGATCTGGTGGTGCGTCGCGTAGTAGTGGCGCTTGATGTGGTCGAAGTCGACCGTGTCGCCGAAACCCGGGGTCTGGAACAGGTCCCGGGCGTAGGCCCACAGCACCGGGAGCTCGGACAGCTTCTGCCGGTTGCACTTGAAGTGGCCGTGGTAGACCGCGTCGAAGCGGACCAGCGTGGTGAACAGCCGGACGTCGGCCTCGGTGATCGTGTCGCCGACCAGGTAGCGGCGATCGGCCAGCCGCTCGGAGAGCCAGTCCAGGCGGGCGAACAGCCGCTCGAAGGCCTGCTCGTAGGCCTGCTGCGAGGTGGCGAAGCCGCAGCGGTACACGCCGTTGTTGACGTCGGCGTAGACCGCGGCGTTGACCTCGTCGATCTCCGCGCGCAGGTGTTCGGGGTACAGCTGCGGGGCGCCTTCGCGGTGGTGGGCGCGCCACTGCGTGGACAGGTCCAGGGTGATCTGCGGGTAGTCGTTGGTGACGACCTTGCGCTCGGCCACGTCGAGGATCGCCGGAACCGTGTACCGCCCGGCGAACTCCGGGTCGGCGGCCAAGTAGGCCTCGGAGAGGAAGGAGATCCCGGTGACCGGATCGCGGCCGTCCGCGTCGAGGCTGAACCGCCAGCCGCGCGCGTCGCGGATCGGGTCCACGACGCCCAGCGACAGGACGTCCTCCAGGCCCAGCAGGCGGCGGACGATCACCGACCGGTGCGCCCACGGGCAGGCCAGGCTCACCACCAGCCGGTACCGGTCCGGTTCCACCGGCCACCCGGAGGAACCATCGGCGGTGATCCGGTCGGTGAACCGGTTCGCCTGCCGCACCCACTCGCCGCGCTTCGACGTCTCCGCCCCGAACTGAGCCTCAGCCATGACCCCACGGTATGCCCCGCCACAAGCACCGCAGTTTCAATTGAAACTGCAACCCGCCGCGCGCAGTTTCAATTGAAACTGCGGTCTGATGCGCGCAGTTTCCATTGAAACTGTGGTCTGGTGCCGTGCTGGGTTCCGGTGGTGGGCCGACCTGCTTAGGGTTCCGGGCATGGATTTGGATCTTTCCGGGCGATGCTTCATCGTCACCGGCGCCAGCAAGGGGCTCGGGTTCGCCACCGCTCGGGCCTTGGTGGACGAGGGCGCCGACGTCGTCGTCTCGTCCTCGTCCGAGGAGAACACCTCGAAGGCGGTCGATGAGCTCGGTGACCGGGCGCGCGGGCTCGCGGCGGACCTGACCGACCCCGGCACGCCTCGTCGGCTGATCGACTACGCGCGGGAGCAGTTCGGTCGGCTGGACGGGCTCTTCGTCAGCCACGGCGGTCCGCCGGCCGGGATGCCGAGCGGGCTGGACGACGACGCGCTGCGGCGGGGGCTGGAGATCGCCACCATCGCGCCGATCCGCATGGCGCGCGAAGTCGCCGCTGAGCTCGGCGACGGCGGTTCGGTGGTCGTGCTGACCTCCACCTCGGGTGCGGAGCCGCTGACCGGGCTGGCCAGCTCGAACGTCGCGCGCCCGGCCACCCAGGGCTTCGTCAAGGACCTGGCCAACGAGGTCGGTCCGCGCGGTGTCCGGGTCAACGCGCTGCTGCCGGGTCGCTTCGACACCGAACGCGCTCGCGAGCTCGCCGCCGGGAACCCCCAGTCGCAGGAGGCCGCCGAGCAGGCGGCGGCGCTGCGCCGCTCCGGCGATCCGGCCGAGCTCGCCGCAGTGGCGGCGTTCCTGCTCTCGCCCAAGGCCTCCTACGTCACCGGAGCCGCCTGGACGGTGGACGGCGGGCGTCGCGCCGAGATGTGACCGCTCCGTCGGCGCGCGGATGGTCAATTTCGTGCGAAATTGACCACCGCTCAGCCCGCTCGTCTGGCCAGGACGTCGGCGTGGCAGGGCTTCGGAGCGCACCAGCAGCCCAGCGCTCGACCGGAGAGCTCGCCCTCGCGGAGCTTGGCCAGCAGGTTCGGCTGGTCGTCGAGCCACTGCTCGTAGTGCCGGACCATCGCCTCCCGGTCGACCTTGGCCTCCTTGAGGAACGGGCTGGCGAACTCCGAGTCCGGCCAGGAGTGCCGCGGGCCGGAGTGCCCCACGTAGGTCAGCAGCCCGGTCTCCTCCAGCCACGGCACCAGGTGCTTGTGCGGGCCGCCCTTGCGGACGTTGACCACGACGGCGTGGCCGTCGAGCAGGGCGTCGGCCCGCTCCCGCTCGTCGTCGCTCCAGGAACTCGCTTCCTCCGGCAGCACCGCCACCACCTCCGAAGCCCAGGGTGCCGCTCCCCCGCCAACAACGCCGGGGCAAACCCCCAGAGCCAGCGGTCGTTGATCTTTTGCCTCGATTCGCCGCCGAGCCCGGAAACAGGAAGATCAGACGTCCGTGATGCGGAGGCCTGCGTGGGCTTTGTAGCGGCGGTTGATCGCGATGAGGTTCGCCGTGAACGCCTCCACCTGGTGGGCGTTGCGGAGCCGGCCGCCGTAGATGCCGCGGACGCCGGGGATCGCGTCCGCCAGGGCGCGGACCACGTCGGTGGCTTCGCGGTCGTCGCCGAGGACGAGGACGTCGAGGTCCACGTCGTCGACGGTCAGGTCGGCCAGGGTCACCGCCGAGACGTGGTGGAACGCCGCGGTCACCCGCGACTCCGGCAGCAGCTGCTCCGCCTGCTGCGCCGCGCTGCCCTCCTCCACCGGCAGCGCGAACGGACCCTTCTTGTCGAAGCCCAGCGGGTTCACGCAGTCGATCACGATCTTGCCCGCCAGCTGCGATTCCAGGGACTTCAGCGTCTCCGCGTGCCCCTCCCACGGCAGCGCCGCCAGCACGATGTCCGAGGCCGCCGCGCAGCCCGCGTTGTCCTGGCCGGTGACGTCACCGCCCGCGATCTCGACGATCTCCTCCGCCGCCTGCTCGGCGCGTTCGGCGTTGCGCGAGCCGATGACGACCTTCAGCCCCGCCTTCGCCCACCGGATCGCCAGCCCGCGGCCCTGCGCCCCGGTCCCGCCGAGGACTCCGATGGTCATCTCCCGCACTTCAGCCACCTCTGGCCCCTTTCGTCACCGTCGACCGTACTGCTGCGTCAACGATCGACCGGTGCTGGGGAATCCGCCACGGGGGTGTGCGTCAGGCCACTTCGAACGCGACCTCGCGGCGCGACGGATCGGCCACCACGAGCCGCACCCGGACCTGCTGCCCTTCGCCGAGCCCACCACCGGTGCAACGGGCGATGACCGGCGGGTCCGCCACGAACACCTCGCCCGCCACGCCGTTGGCGGCGCGCAGCACGGTGGCCGGGAACTCCTCCCCCACTCGCGAGACCAGCGACCACGCCTGCGCCTGCGCGATGCAGGCCCGCTCCACCTGGCCCGCGATCCGGTCCGAGCTGCCCATCGCCGAGGGCAGCGCGGCCAGCGCCTCCAGCACCCATCCGGGCACCTGGCGGTCACCGGCCACCGCCAGGCACACCTCCGCGCTGTAGCGGTCGACCAGTCGTCGCAGCGGGGCTGTGACGTGCGCGTACGACGCGCCGATGCCCGCGTGGTTGGCCTTCGCCGGCGCGCCATCGCCGAAGGCGGTGTACCCGGCCCCGCGCAGCAGCCGCGTCGCCGCCACGTGCACGGCCAGCGCTTCCGGCCGGATCGGGTCCAGTTCGGCCAGCGCCACCGCGGGCGGCAGGTCCACCGGCCAGTCCACGCCGAGCCGGGCCGCCGAACGACGCAGTCCCGCAACGGTTTCCGGCTCCGGGTCCGGCACCGTGCGCAGCACCCCGATCCCGGCGGACAGCATCATCTCCGCCGCGCACATGCCGGTGAGCAGCGAGATCTCCGCGTTCCACGCCTCGATCACCAGTCGCGGCCGCAGCACCAGCTGCCAGCCGCCCGCGCCGTCGGACTCCACCTGCTGCTCGGGCAGTCCGAGCTCGATCGCCCCGCGCCGCATCGCCTGCTCCCGGCGCAACCGCCCGACCTCGGGCAGCAGCGCGATCGACGGGTGCGCGACGCCCCGCTCCAGCGACCGGTGCACCCCGTCGTAGTCCAGCTGCGCCACCGACCGGACCAGCGCGCGGCGGACGTCGACTCGAACGGGCAGCCCGTCCGAGTCGAGGTCGATGGTCCACAGCACGGCCGCCCGCACCTGGCCCGGTAACAGGCTCGCGGCGTCCTCGGACAGCCTCGTCGGGTGCAGCGGGACGTTGCCGTCGGGCAGGTAGAGGGTCTGGCCGCGGCGCCGCGCCTCCACGTCCAGAGCTCCGCCGGGGAGCACGAACGCCGCCACGTCGGCGATCGCGTAGTGGATCCGGTAGCCGCGGTGGCGGCGGTTGATCAGCACCGCCTGGTCGAGGTCCTTGGCGCCCTGCGGATCGACGGTGACCAGCGGCAGATCGGTCGCATCGGTCCGGGCGCCCGTGAGCACCGGCTGCGCCACGGTCTGCTCGACCTCCGCCAGCGCGGCGGGCGGGTAGTCCACGGGCAGGCCCAGCTCGGTCCGGACGGCCGAGAAGTCCATCGCGGCAGCGGCGACGCCGATGCCACCAGGTGGACCGCCCGGCGCCGCCACGAGGATCAGTCCTCGTCGTCTTTCCAGCGCGCCTCGGCCTCGTCGGCCGCCTTCGTGCGCTCGTGGGCTATCTCCAACGCGCGGGCCGCGGTCTCCTGGTCCGGGTACGGCCCCAAGCGCTCAGCAGCCCGGCAGCCGGCCTTGGGCTCGACCTGCCGGTGCTTCAAACAGAAGTACCAACCTCCGCGGGGCATGTTCCGAGCCTCGCACGACTGCGCGCACCTGTCACGCAACCGGCCCCGACTCGACCGGGATGTCCGAACGCGGTCACCACGCGGGCGGCGGCGGGGCGGCCGGGGTCGGCTGCCAGCCGCCCGGGTCCTGCTTCGGGATCGGGTCCAGGCAGGACACCAGGACCTGGTGGGTCTCCGGGTTCTCGACCCGGCGCCCGTCGCGCATCCGGTACTCGAGCTCGCCGTTGTCGTCGACCTCCACGGTGCAGCCGACCTCGGCGAGCTGGTCGTCGTCGAGGTCCACCAGCCGCTCGTAGCGGGACGGCACGACCCGGTAGACCGGCCACTGCAGGTGTCCGAAGGCCTG
The DNA here is from genome assembly GCF_040295745.1 of Saccharopolyspora sp. NPDC002686. NCBI lineage: Bacteria > Bacillati > Actinomycetota > Actinomycetes > Pseudonocardiales > Pseudonocardiaceae > Saccharopolyspora > Saccharopolyspora sp. NPDC002686. Next base: position 8,942 of record NZ_JBEOVY010000139.1, on the reverse strand, counting down.
GTGGAACTCGGCGAGCAGGTTCTTCATCTGCTGCTGCCACGGCAGCGGCATCGCCTCGGCCAGCGACCTCGGCAGCACCGCGTAACCGGGGTCCACCCCCGGACGCGGCTGGGCGAGGTAGTCGCCGAGCGGCGTGCTCGACGCGGGCGGACCGGACGGCCGCGGGATCGGATCTGGTGTGAACATCGTGCACCCTTTCCGAGAAGTCGCGCGGGCAGGTCCCCAGGCCCCGCCGCACCGACCACGCGCTCTCAACGTCAGCAGGCCGCCGTCATTCTTACCTAACGTTGACCCCCTCCGGCAGGCACCGCGGCCTGCTGCGGTGGCGTGTCGGCGGCCGGGCGGACCACGTCGGGCAGCAGTTCGCCGCCGTCCCACAGCTTCTCGACCTCGACCGATTCGCCCGGTTGCGGCGCGTGCAGGACCTGCTCGTCGCCCAGGTAGATCGCCACGTGGTGGATGCCGTTCGGATCCCGGCCGGTTCCCCAGAAGACCAGGTCACCGGGCTGCGCCTGGTTCAGCGGCACGTGCACGCCGCCCTGGAAGTACTGCGTCTGCGAGTACTTCGGGATCTCCACCCCGGCGGCCTTCCAGGCCTGCTGGGTCAGGCCGGAGCAGTCGAAGGAGTCCGGGCCGGCCGCGCCCCACACGTACGGCTTGCCGAGCTGCGCGTTCGCGTACTGGATCGCCTGACCGGCCAGCACACCCGCGCTCGGCAGGTCCTCGCAGCCGCTGAAGCCGGAGACGTCGCCCTGCACGCTGACCAGGTGCGCGGCCATCGGCTCCCACTTGTGGTAGCGCAGCGGGAACGCCGAGCGCTCCACCTTCTGGGCCGCGGTGCCGGGCCGCATGTCCTCCCAGCCGGGCACCTCCAGCAGCACGTCGTAGAACTTGTTGATCGCGTAGTCCACGTCGGTGACCTGCTGCGCGCTGCCCCAGCCCATGGACGGCCGCATCTGGAAGATGCCCAGCGAGTCGCGGTCGCCGTGGAAGACGTTGACCAGGTTCGACTCGGTCTTGCCCGCCTGGATCGCGATCTGCCAGGCCCGCGGCGGCAGCCCGCGCTGCTGACCGATCTCGATGATGCGCTGGACGATGCCGATCGACTCCTCGGTCAGCTTCGAGGCATCGCTCTCCCCGCGCTCCGCGCCGTCGCCCCACGGACCGAGGTCCGAGCTGCAGGTGGACCAGTTCGCGCGTCCGCCGCCACCCGTCATCAGCATGGTCATCGCGCCGACGCCGATCAGACCTGCGAAACCCGCGAGCACGACGAACGCAACCACGAGCTTCCGCATGTCAACCTTCCTCGTCGTACTGGGCCACGCGCCAACCGGCGGCCGTGCGGTTCACGGTCACCCGGAGAACTCCGATGTCGGTGGGCAGGCGCACCACCATCGCGCCTTCGGTCGCGCTGATCGAGGTGGGCGCGCCGGTGATCACGTTCGCCGCGTTGGTCGGGTCCACCGAATCCATCTCGGTGATGAACTCGTCGGTGGTGAAGGGGCGCAGCTTGTCCAGCCACGCCTTCCGGTCGAGGCCGACGGGGTGGTCGACCCACGCCTTGCCCCACTCCTCGACGACGGCGAGCCCGGCCGGGTCCGGGGAGACCTGGGCGGGCGGGGCGGCGGGCACCGAGATCGTCGGCGGGGCCTTGGTGGGGCTCGGCGGCACCACGGCGGAATGCGTCGACGGCCGGTTGGTGGAGGTCTCCGCGACGTACCGGCTCGGTGGTGGTTCGGGGAGCAGGAAGCCGATCACCGTGGCCACCGCGGCGAGCGCGATCACCGCTGCGGCCAGGTGCTTGGGAGAGCGCAGCGGCCAGCCCCACAACCTGCGGTACACCGCGGCTCGTCCGCGGTGCGTCCGGATCGGCATCAGGCCCCCTTCTTCCGGCTGTCCTCGAAGCGGCGGCGCCCCTCACGGGACACCGCTGCCCTGTTGATCATCCCCTCAGCCATCGGCGACTTCCAGACCTCGGGACGGGCGGTAGAGCACGTACACCGGGCGGCCCGCCACGACCTCCTTCTCGGCGCGGCGCGGACCTTGGGGCTCCGACTGCCCGGCGATCGGGGAACCGGTGGTGCGCGACGGGATCAGCACCGGGTCCTCGTCGATGCCGTCCCACTTGGCCTCCGCGACCGGGTTGGTGTCGACGACCCGGCTGGTGGTCCGGGCCTCCGGCAGCGCGGGCATCCCGCCAGGTCGGCGCGCCGACGCTCCGCCGGGCAGCGCGGCGTTCTGCGGGCCCGCCACCGCGGGCGCCTCTCGGTCCAGGCGCTGCGCGGTGGCCGCGACCGACGACGGGTGCTGCGCCTCCGGACGAGCGCGCCAGCTCTGCCGCGGCGCGTCGCCGGACTCGGCGTACTCCGCGTCCGGGTCCATGCCCCGCGCCCGCTCCCAGAAGTTGCCGGTCTCGTCGTCCTGGGGACGGCCCCGCCGGAAGCGGGAGAAGATGCCCTGCGGTGGGCGCGGCACCGCGCGGCCGACGGTGCCCACCGACAGCTCGACCATCTGCCCGATCCGCCGGACCGGTTTGGCGACCATCAGGAACACCGCGGTCACCAGCGCGGCCAGCAGGATCTGGGTCAGCGCGGAGAACCCGCGCAGCGGGTCGAAGATCCAGGTCAGGATCAGCGTGTGCAGCCCGGCCATCGCCGCGATCATGACCACGTTCAGCACCGCCGCCCCGGCCACGCGGCCGATGGTGCGCAGCACCTGGTGGTAGAGCAGCGCGACCAGACCGATCAGCGGCCCGGCCAGGATCAGCACCCGCAGCAGCACCTGGGCGAGCAGGATGGTCGCCTTGGCCAGCAGCTGGAACGAGGCGTAGGCGAAGGCCTGCACGGTGGCCAGCACCCCGGCGCCGACGCGGCTGCCGTCGATGCCCTGGAAGTAGCCGTAGGAGCTCGTGCCGCTCAACCGGCCCGCGACGTCCTGGAACTTCTGCTTCTTCGGCTCCGCCGAACCCGCGTCGACCCCGTCGTTGACCTCCTGCCGGGTCCACGACTGGGCGCTCAGCAGCTCGCGGCCGAGCTCGTTGGCCTGCGGCGAGTCGGGCGTGCCGAACTCCCCGCGCAGCCAGTTGCGGTAGATGACCTGGTCGTGCAGCAGCGTCGGCAGCGCGTGCCGCTCGTCGACGCCCACTTCCTGCAGGAACCCGGCCTGCACCGCCGACGTGCCGGTGATCAGGATGTCGTCGAGCGCGTGCGTGTAGACCAGCGGCGTCAGGTAGGTCGCGGAGGCGAACCACAGACCGGCCAGCGCCCACATGCCCCGCTTGCCGATCGAGGCGAGGTCGCCCGTCCAGATGTAGCGGAACAGCACTATCGCCAGCACCAGCGCGACCAGCCCGAACCACGGGGTGAACACGCTGTCGTAGAGCGCGATGGTGCCGGTGGCGACCAGCTCGTCCAACGGTGCGAGCAGGTTCCCGGTCAGCAGCGCGTAGTGCAGGCCGTTGGTCGCGCCGACGAGGTTCTTCGCGACGTTGAACAGCTCGTTGCCGACCCAGGTGTCGACCACGGCGTTCGGGTTGGTCACGCCCTGCGGACCGCAGCCGAGGTCGTAGGTGTGCCACACCAGACCCGAGTAGCCGACCTCGTTGTAGGGGCTGCCCGGGTAACCGGTGCCGAGCGAGCCGGGGTCCAGCGCGCCGACCATGCCGGAGCCGGGGCGTTCCGGGTTCGGCGCTTCCTTGCAGTCGAAGGGCTGGCCGAAGGCCGGGGCACCGATCAGCGCCTGGATCGCGATCAGCCCGGCGACCACCGCGAACGCCCGGCGCTTGGCGTTCCTAGGCCGCTTGCGACGCCGCCGGAGCAGCACGACGAGCACCGCGGCCAGAGCGACCGCCAGCAACGCGCCGCTCACCGGGCGTCTTCCCCACCCCGCTCGCCCACGGGGGTCGAGCGGTCGCTGCCGTCATCGCCATATCCGATGCCGACGCTTTCGAGCTCGAACTCGTCGAAGGTCTCCTCGAGGTCTTCCGCGTAGTCCGCGGTCGATCTCGTCACGGGCGCAGCCGAATCGGAGTTCGCGCCGGCGGCCGGTTGCAGCGCCCGCGGTTCCACGTCCTCGTCCGCGGCGGGCGTGGTGTCCAGGACGTTGCGGAGGTGCTCCAGGTGCGGGCCGGAGAAGTCGATGCGGATCTTCTCCACACCACCCGCGCCGTCGCCGAAGATGAACTGCCGCGGCGAGCGGTCCCGCTCGGTGCTGTTGCGCGCCGGACCGGGCCTGCGGCCGAGAGCGGCCACCACCTGCTCGTACCCGGCGCCGACCGGCACCTTGAGCAGGCGCAGCGCGTCGGCCTGGGCGTTCTCGTCGTCCAGGCGTCCGATGAACACCGAGTCCAGCAGCGACACGAAGCCCTGGATGCGCAGGAAGTCGTCCGGGATCTGGCTGGACAGCAGGACCCGGACGTTCCACTTCCGGGAGTCGCGGGCGAACCGGTTCATCAGCACGCGACCGGTCGGCACCTCGGAGAGGAAGAACGCCTCGTCGATCCAGACGCCCTTGCGCTCGTTCTTGGGCCGCTCGTAGATCGACCGCTGGGTCAGCCAGGCGGCCAGGTTGAGCATCTCCACGCCGAGGGCTTCGGCGTCGGTCCAGTGCTCGCGCCCCACGCCGTCCTTGGGCAGCGCCAGCCCCGCCATGGTCAGCACGGTGAGCCGGTCCTCGCGGCGCTCGGAGTACGGGTCGGCGTTGGCCTCCGGGATCAGCAGCGACATCCGCTCCCGGATCTCGTCCAGGAAGTCGGCGACCACGACGGCGTGCTCGTGGTGCTCGCTGGCGTCGCGGCGCAGCGCCTCGAAGACCATGCCCGGGTGCGCGTCCGGGCGACCACCGACCGCGCGGACCGCGCGCAGCAGCACGATCCGGGTCTGCGGCAGGCGCGCCACCTCGTAGGGCAGCAGACCGGTCAGCACGTCGAGCACCAGGCGGCGCCGGGTGGCGGCGGCCAGCGCGCGTTCGCGACGCCAGCTGCGCTCCGGGTCGTCCTCGTCGACGAAGTGCTCCAGCTCCGGCTCGGCGACCACCCGGTACGGGTTGAGGATGCCGGGCTGGGCGTTGAGCAGGTTGATCGGTCGCGCGTAGGGCTTCAGCTCGGGCAGCTCGCACAGCGCGGCCAGCGGACCGGACGGGTCCAGCAGCGTCCAGTTCGCCCCGGACCGCAACGTCTTGTAGACCGTGCCGCCGCCCAGGAACGACTTGCCGCCGCCCAGGCCTGCGACGATGGCCGTCAGGCCGGAGGCGTCCCGGACCTCCTGCGCCATCCACGGGTCCCAGGCGACCGGGCGCCGGGTGGCGGTGCAGGTCTCGCCGAGCAGGATGCCGCGCCGGTCGCCGACCTCCGCGGTGGCCTGCGGGACCGCCGAAGCCGCCCACACCACCGAGCCGCGCCGCAGGTAGGCGCTGTTGGCCAGCGGCTCGCCCGGGATGAACTCGCGGGCCATCGCGTACTGCGCCTCGGGGTGCTCGATGGCGATCTTCGGCTTGTACAGGTCGAGGATCTGCTGGGCCAGGCGCAGCGCGTCGCGCTCGGTCGGCCCGGACACCGCGAGCCGCCACCAGGACTTGACGCGGGTGGCCAGCGCGGTGAACCCGGAGGTCATCTCGTCGTCGACCTCGAGCACCCGGTTGGCCTGGCGGGCCAGCGAGGTCGGTGGTTCGAGGCCGTGCTCCTCGGTGTAGTGCCGGACCTGCGAGCGCACCTTGTTCATCTGGCGCTGCAGCTCGCCGCCGACGTCCTCGGGGCGGCGCACGTAGATCCGCGCGGACCACTCCACGGGTGCGGGCATCCGGTCGGAGTGCTGCATCCACGGGTCGTCGATCTCGGGGATCTGCAGGCCGTGGCTCTGCCCGACGGTGAGCACCGCGAGGTGCCGGGTGACGCCCGCGTTGGACCCGGTGCGGCCGCGCACGGTCACCGTCGGCGCGTACGGGTCCTGGTGCATGTCGGAGGCGTCGGTGAACGAGGCGAGGTCCTCGGGCTCCCACGGCGCACCGGGCACCGCGGGCAGGTTGCGCGGCGCGGGCAGTCCCAGGGAGCACGAGCGGTGCATCAGCCAGGAGATCTCCTCGGCGGTCACCGGACGCCCGTCCAGCCCGGCCGAGCCGATGACCTGGTCGAGGTGCTCGATCTCGCTGTCCAGCGCGATGAGCTCGGCGTCCACCGCTTCCGGGAACACCTTGCGCAGCAGCGGGGCGGCGCGCTCGACGGCGCGGTCCACCACGTTGCGGGTCTGCACCTGGACCCCGAGGTAGACCTCCTTCTCCGCCATGGAGCGGCCCATCAGCTGCTGCTGCTCGCCGACCATGTAGTCGTCGAAGCTCAGCGCGCCGGGGGTGTCCGGGAGGGGGTTGCGCGAGTTGTGCACGTGCGCTTCGGCCCACATCCGGATCGGGTAGGGCCGGTTGGTCACGCGCAGGTGCATCCAGCGGCCCTGCAGCTCGGCGTACTGGCCGGCGATCGCGGCGATCAGGTCCTGGCGCTGGGAGTCCGAGCGGAACGACCAGCGCTGCGGGGAGAGCCGGTACCAGGCGAACACGTCCTGTCCGGTGCGCAGCAGGTGGCCGTCGATGGACCGCGCCGCGATGGACGGCGTGTAGGCCGGGATCGACTGCTCGTCACCCGGGGTCCGGCCGCGTTTGCCGGGGTTGCCCTTGGCGCTGCGGACCTTGCCGTGCGAACCGCGGGGACCCGGAACTTGTTGCGTGTTGCGCTCACGGCCTCGCCGGCGACCGAACACCGCGAACCTCCTTGCTACGCGCGCGCCTGCTGGGAACCGTGCTGCGGGCCGCCGGTTTCGGCCGGCCGGTCCGCTGCTGCCGCTGGGGTTGGCCGCGTCGGGCCTGCTGCTTCGGGGCCTTGCGGCGTGGGGCCTTCTGCTTCGGGTGCGGGCGCTCGGCGCGCACCCTGATCCGCGCGGCGCTGGCCGCACCGCCCCGCCCGGACGCCTTCTCCCGGGGGGCGGTGAGTTCGCGCATCCACATCACCATCACCGCGCCCAGCGGTCGCTCGTGCCCGATCTTCGAGCAGACGATCTTGGTCACGATGATCGTGATGACCACCGCCCAGGCGGTGGAGAAGAAGCCGAAGCCGATGTTCATCCGGCGTTCGATGCCGAGCACGATGAGGAACACGACGATCCCCACGCCCCAGGCGACGTAGCGGGCCCGCCACGGGAAGGTCGCCTTCGGCGGCCCGAGCCAGACCGCGTCGACCCGGTAGATCTCGTCGTCGGTGCGTATTCGCACTGGTCAGCCCCCAGTGCTGAACAGGCCGGCGATGAACGTGCCGATGTCCACACCTGCGTTGGTGACCGCGAGTCCGATGATGGCCAGCGCGACGACGACGCCACCGACACGACGCATCACGCCGGCGTTGTCGCCCTTGCCGCCACCCAGCCAGAGCAGGAGGATCGCGACGGTCAGCAGCAGCAGCGGGAGCAGGTTGTCGAGGATCCAGCCACGAATGCCATCTGTGCCCAATTGCGTCTGCAGCGCCAGTACGTTCAGTTGCGCCAGTGTGTCCAGCGACGTGGCGATCATCTCTTTACCCCTGAGTGCGCGGAGTGTCGTCGGGCCGGTACCTCAGCGCGCCGGGAATGATCCGGCACGCAGGTACGAGTAGAACATGACATGGTCACCAGAAGTAGTGGTTGCGAGTTCCGGTGTGGCGGAAACGGTGTTGCCGACGAGGCGCCGTCACGCCGCGAATAGGCCGTTCGGGGATGCCGCTTTCGGCTCACCACCGGGAAAAAAGCGCTCACCAGGCCGGTTCCCGACTGGAATCTCGTGGCTGTTCACCCGCTTGCGAACCCCTTCGTAACGCACCGTGCACAACTCGGTCATCCAGTGGATTTCCGCACATCGCGTCATGATGCACCCGACCGGATCACGCGAATGTGAAGTCGCGCCCCGGATTCGGGATGTGGTGATCAAGACGTCCTGGCTCAGAGTAGCGGCTCGTGCACGACGACCGACGACCAGCCCCACCGTCGGGGGCCGATGCGAAAGTCCTCAGTGGATGGTCCACCTGCTGGGACTCGGAACGCGAACGCCCCGACCACCGGTCGGGGCGTTCGCTTGGAATCTGCGCAGATCAGGCACTCACTGCACGGCCCAGTAGGTGTAGGACGAGTAGTCCGGGTACGGGCCGAGGAACTCCTGCAGCGGGCCGAGCTCGACGGTCAGCGTCGGCTCGGTGACCAGTTCCGCCGGGATGGTGAAGGTGGTCTCCACCCAGCCCCGCGGGTCCGCGTCGAACCGCCAGGTGCCCACCAGCTCGTCGTCGGCCCGGACCTGCACGGCGCGGGATCCGGTCGGCTCGCCGCCTTCCGGTTCGGTCGGGTCGATCCGCCCGAGGATCGTCAGCTCCCGGCCGGGCACCAGGTCGTGGAAGGTGAAGGACTCTCCCCCGACGACGTGCCGACCGCTGTCCACCACGTCCCCGCCGTCCGGACCGATGACCGTGCGGAGGTGGGTTCGCGGCTGGAAGCCCTGGTGCGCGGGGACGACCTGGTAGTCGTGCCGCTCCTCGTCCCGCAGGTCGGCGACGTTGAGGCGGTCGCGGATCTGCCCGTTCGGCGGTTCCAGCGGCTGGTCGCCGGAGTCCAGCAGGTCCCAGTCCGCTTGGTAGACGGTCACCTTGTCGCAGTTCCGCGCGGCCTGGCAGGCGGATCCGCCGCCGAGCGTGGTGTGCGAGAACCGCGGCGACTTCAGCTCGAAGGTGATCAGCTCGCGGCCGAACAGCCCGCCTTCGCCGAGGCCGTGCACGCTCCACGAGTCGAAGATGACGAAGTAGTCCGGGCGGCGCTGCTCCGGCAGGCGCTTCAGCTCCTCGTAGAGGCTGCCCGGGCCGTGCGCTTGCCGCGCTGCTGCGGGGTGACGTCGGGCAGGTGGCTGAGCAGGTCGTCCAGCGTGCGCAGGCCGAGCGCGCCGAC
>NZ_JBEOVY010000138.1:0-18384 GCF_040295745.1 Saccharopolyspora sp. NPDC002686 | reverse complement strand
CACGACCTGATCAGGCGGAGAAGGCGGCGAGGGCTTCCGCGTCGGACGCCGTGGTCAGGAGGTTGGCCTCGATGAACTCGGCGATGTCGGGGAAGTCGGGGGCGGCTGCGCGGAGCGTTTCCGCGGCGGCGTTCAGGTCGTAGTCGGTGCGGCGCAGCACGACGTCGGGGCCGAGCAGCGCCCAGTACGCGCCCGTTCCGCCGTACGGCATTCCGACGCTGCCCGGGTTGACGAACCGGCGGCGGTCGGCCAGCCGGTCGAAGGGCATGTGCGTGTGGCCGAGCACCACGGTCGCCTCGTCCGACCCGGCGAAGGCCTCGCGGTAGAGATCGACCGACGAGTCCACGAGCACCATCTCGGCGTCGTCGCGCATCGTGGCGTGGCAGAACCGGACCGGCCCGAGCCCGGTGACGTCCAGGACCACCGACATCGGGAGGTCCGCGATCAGATCCCGTTGCTGCCGCGACAAACGAGATGCGCAGTACTCGGTGCGTTCGTCTTCGACCCGGCCGGGCACGCGGTCGTAGGCCTCGACGAGTTCGCGTTCGCCGTTGCCGTGAACCCAGATCGCCCGCTCACCGAGCTCGGCGAGCCGATCCAGCGTCTCGCCCGGCATCGGCCCGCCGGCGATATCGCCGTTCAGCACAACGGCGTCAACGCCAGCGGCGGCTACGTCCCGAAGCACGGCCTCCAAAGCAGGCACATTGCCATGCACATCAGCCAGAACCGCAACCCGCACGGGAAACCTCCTCATCGACCGGGTCACCATCCTCACCCGGCGATCACCCCAACCCCAACGATTTCGCCAACCGCCGAACGCCCTCCGCGCCGGCAGCGACTCGCGTGGGCGGTGGTCAAGCGCGGGGGCGCCAGCGGGCGAAGCCGCCTTCGGTGTTGAGGACTTGGCCGGTGATCCAGCGGGCTTCGTCGGTGGTCAGCCAGGCGATCAGGCGGGCCGGGTCGTCGGGTTCGCCGTAGCGGCCGAGGGGGAACATCGGGCGGATCGTGCGCCAGGTCGGTTCGTCCAGGTAGCCGGTGTTGACCGGGCCGGGGTTGACCGCGTTCGTCGTGATCCCCGTGTCCGCCAGCTGGTCGGACAGGGTCAGGGTGATTTCGGCGAGCGCGCCCTTGGCCGCGGCGTAAGCGACTTCGCCGGGCATCGGGCCTTGCTGCTGGCCGGAGGTCATGAACACGATGCGCCCGCCCGGGCGCCCGTCGTGCTGGGCGGCGAACGCCTGCGCCAGGAGGATCGACGACCTGGTGTTGACGATCCAGTGCCCGTCGAGCACGGCCGCATCGAGTTCGCCGAGCGCTCCGTCGCCGCCGCTGCGCGCGTGGTTGCAGATCAGGACGTCGAGGTGCCCGAATTCGGCCACGACCGCGTCGACGAGCTGCTGCGGCGCATCGGGTTCGGCCAGGTCGACCCCGGCGTCGGCGATCCGCGCCTCGGGCACCAGCTGCTCCGCGACACCGGCGAGCACCGCGTCGAGATCGTCGGCACCCCAAGGCTGTTCGGCGTCGTGTGGCTGGTGGTGCTGCAGGAACACCGAGGCGCCGTAGGCCGCCAACCGCCGCGCGATCGCGTATCCGATGCCCCGGCGGCGGCTGACCCCGGTCACCAGCGCGGTCCGGCCGCGCAGCGGGATCGGGTCGCGCGAGAGTTCGTCCACAGCGAGGCAGGCTAGGGCCGAAGCGCGGACCGCTGCCACCGAATTGTCCGGGCCCGTCAGAGCTTGCGGAGGCGTACTCGGTTGATCGAGTGGTCGATGTCCTTGCGCAGCACCAGGGTCGCCCTGGGGCGGGTGGGGAGGATGTTGTCCACCAGGTTCGGCTCGTTGATCGTGCGCCAGAGGTGGTCCGCTTCGGCCCGGGCTTCCTCGTCGGAGAGGTTCGCGAAGTGGTGGAAGTGCGAGTCGGGGTTCGCGAAGGCCGTGTTGCGCAGGGTCAGGAAGCGGTCCGCGTACCAGCGGGCGATGTGGTCGGTGTGCGCGTCGACGTAGATGGAGAAGTCGAACAGGTCCGACACCGTCAGGCTCGGCCCGGGCTGCAGGACGTTGAGGCCCTCGATGATCAGGATGTCGGGCTGGCGCACCACGTTGTGCTCGTCGGGCAGGATGTCGTAGGCCACGTGCGAGTACACCGGCGCGGCCACCTCCGGGGCGCCGGACTTCACCTCGGTGACGAAGCGCAGCAGCGCGCGGCGGTCGTAGCTCTCCGGGAAGCCCTTGCGGTGCATCAGGCCGCGGCGGACCAGTTCGGCCTTCGGGTAGAGGAAACCGTCGGTGGTCACCAGGTCCACGCGCGGGTGGTCGGGCCAGCGGGCCAGCAGGGTGCGCAGCAGCCGGGCGGTGGTCGACTTGCCGACCGCGACGCTGCCCGCGATGCCGATCACGAACGGCACCTTGGTGCCGCGCGTCTCGTCGCCCAGGAACGTCGTGGTGGACTCGTGCAGCCGCTGGCGGGCGGCCACCTGCAGGCTGATCAGCCGCGACAGCGGGAGGTAGACGTCGGCGACCTCGGCCAGGTCGACCTGCTCGCCGAGCCCGCGCAGGGCGACCAGCTCGTCCTCGGTCAGCGGCAGCGGCAGGGAATCTCGCAGTTCCCGCCACTGGTCCCGGTGCAGTTCGACATATGGGCTCAGTTCGCGAACGCGCGTCACAGGCACCCCTCAGCGTTGAGGCCCGGCAGGAACTCCGTGCGGAACCCTAAGCGCCAGAAGGCCCTCCGCGCTGTGATCCACTCCACGCTGAGACGCAACGAACACACTTGATCGATCGCGGTGACCCGCTGTGCCCCGCCGGACGGACGACCGGTGGCCAGGACGGCCACCGGGACGGCGAGCTGGACCAGGTGATTCGGGAAAACTGGTGAATAGATGTGTCATATAACTCGGTTGGGTAGTATGTCGCGAACGCGGGACATGGTCTAATAGCTCGCATGGGAATCAAAAGAATAGTGACAGTGCTTTCTGCCTGTCTGCTGGGGGTTGTTCTTGCTGGTACTGGGGTTTCAAGTGCTTCGCAGGATTCCGGCAGGGGTGCGGAATCATCTGCCGTGACCCCACTGGAAGAGCCGGTAACCTGCCAGACGGGTAACGCTGGGCGCGCCTGTTATGACAATTATTGTGGTAACAAAGAGGTGTACTGGTATGAGTACGTGGACGCGCACATCGTGAGCCAGCACATGAAACGTCTCGAACGCAGTTGGATGACGGAGAAGCGCTACTCCGTTTGGCACCGGAACGCCGGACGACCCTTCTATAAAACTGGTGAACTTGTGAAAACGTGTAAATAATAGTGCTTGGGCGCAGCTCTTGGATCGATTTCCGAGCTTTCTGCCTGAAGTTTGGCACTTGAAAAGCCGCAGGGGTCGTCGCCGCTATAGTTAGCGGTGGCGGCCTCTGCTGGCATGCGTCACTGTGGTGTTGCGCTTTGCGCTAGCCGGTACAGGGAATCGTTGATTCCTTTGATGGATGCGAATGTTCCAGGTTGGCGAGTAGCTCATTTTGTGCTCTATTGCGCTCTTGCTCTCGACTGGGTCCGGTGACTTGACAATTCGAATCCCAGTCCCATCTCTGTCGTTCGGGCGCATCGATGAAGATCGCCCCAGCTTCGTTCGGCGTTCTTCGGCTTCTAGCTGTCAACGGCTCTAGCCAAGGCCCAGTTTCAAGCCATGATATTTCTGCCGGTACGCCGCTGGCGTGAGTAGAGGCAGGGGATTTGTGGCTGAACCAGCGTATCGGTTGGGATCGCTGGTTTCTGGCAGGTCGGCGACCTTTTGTCGTACGTCGAAAATGCGTGAAGGTGCTGGACAGCTGAGTGTCCAGCACCTTCACGTGCTTCTTGGCTAGCTCTTGGCTTCGGTCTTGCTCAGCTTCGACTTGCGGTAGCCGTAGGTGAAGTAGATCACCAGGCCGATGGCGAACCAGATGGCGAAGCGCAGCCAGGTCACCGGGTCAAGGAAGGTGACCAGCCAGATCGAGAACGCGATCCCGAGGATCGGCACGATCGGCATACCGGGGCACTTGAAGCCGCGCGGCAGGTCCGGCCGCTTGTAGCGGAGCACGATCACCGAGGCGCACACGATCACGAACGCCAGCAGGATGCCGATGTTGGTCAGCTCCGCGGCTTCGCCGATCGGCAGCAGGCCGGCGATCATCGCCGAGGTGATGCCGATGAGCCAGGTGAAGCGGCTTGGTACCTGGCGCACCGGGTGGGTCTTGGCGAACCATTGTGGCAGCAGGCCGTCTCGGCTCATCGCGTAGCCCACGCGGGTCACGCCGAGCATGAACGTGAACATCACGGTGAGGATGCCCAAGATGGCGCCGACCGCGATGATCGCGCCCAACGCTGGCAGACCGACGTCGGCGAAGGCCGAGGCGAACGCGCTCTCGGTGCTGATCTTCTGGTACGGGATCATGCCGGTGAGCACCAGACAGGCCAGCACGTACAGCACCATCGAGATGGCTAGCGAGTACATGATCGCCTTGGGCATGTGCCGCTGGGCGTCCTTAGACTCTTCCGCCGCAGTGCTCATCGCGTCGTACCCGAACACCGCGAAGAACACCGTTGCTGCACCGGTGACCGCGCCGCTGAAGCCGAAGGGGAAGAACGGGTCGTAGTTCCCGGTCTTGATGTAGAAGGCTCCGACGATGATGACGAGTAGCACCACGGCTACCTTCAGGTAAACCAGGAAGGTTTCGAAGCGCGCCGCGCTCTTCATGCCCTGGTTGAGGATGAAGGCGATCAGTAGGCACAGCAGCATCGCGATCAAGTTGATCTTGTAGCTGCCGGGTGGCGCGGCGCCGTCCTCGGTGCCTGGCGCACCCATCATCCACGTCGGCAGGTCGATGTGCAGCAAGCCGAGCAGTTTGTTGAAGTAGCCGGAGATGCCGATGGCCACCACCGCGACGATCGCGGTGTACTCCAGCAGCAGGTCCCAGCCGATCAGCCAGCCGACGACCTCGCCGAGCACGGCGTAGCCGTAGGTGTAGGCCGAACCGGCCTTGGGGATCATGCCCGCGAACTCGGCGTAGGAGAACGCCGCTGCCGCGCTGGCGATGCCGGCGATCAGGAACGAGATCAGCACCGCGGGGCCGGCCTTCTCGTTGGCCACCGCACCCGCCAGCGAGAAGATCCCCGCGCCGATGATGCCGCCGACGCCGATGGCCGTCAGCTGCCACAACCCGAGCGACTTCTGCAGGCCACCGCCACCGGTGTCCTCGGTGATGGAGTCGATCGGCTTCCGACGGAATATGCCCCGCCCAGGCTGGAGGTGTGGTGCGGTCACGGTTCTGCTCCTGGTGGTTCTCTATGCGCGAAAGGTTACGTACATGGCGTGATTCGGCCCGGCGAACGTCCCGCGCAACGTCGTCCGTGTCCTGGATCACCGAATGGTTTGCACGTTGTTGGCGAAACCTACGCGGATGCGGAGCGCAATCATGTTGTGGGGTCGGATGAGAGATGGCCACTCCGTTTGGCCGTCTCGACAAAACGGCCGGTCGTGGCGTGTAGGTCCGCTCACAGCTGAACGCGCTGCGTCGCGAACCGTGACCGGGCGGCATCGCGGTCGTTAGGGTTCACGCCGGTGCCAGGCGCAGAATCAGCCAGTGGAAGTAGGAGTGCGATGTCCAGTTACCGCACCGTGGTCGTCGGGACCGACGGCTCGGAGCCCTCGCTGCGCGCGGTGGCCCGCGCGGGTGCCGTCGCGGGCGACTCGGCCGCTCGGCTGGTGATCGTCTGCGCCTACTACCCGACGCCGGAGCGCGACGTCGAGCAGGCGCGCGACGAGCTGGGCGACGAGGCCTTCCAGGTGGTCGGCTCGGCACCGGCCGAGGCCACGCTGCGGGAGGCCACCGACGTCGCCCGCGGAGCGGGGGCGCGGCTGGTGGACACCTCCGCCGCGGTCGGGGCGCCGATCGGCGTGCTGCTGGCCGCAGCGGAGAAGGAAGCGGCTGACCTGCTGGTCATCGGCAGCCGCGGGTTGAACACGTTGAAGGGGCGGATCCTCGGCTCGGTGCCGTCCGAGGTCTCGCGCCGAGCAGAATGCGATGTGCTCGTTGTCCGAACCACGCGATAAGCCGACCGCACGCGGCAACCAGATCGAGAGCACCATCCTCGGTGGTGCCGCGCGCTACACGAAGGACCAGGTGGCGGCCGCCGCGGGCGTCCCCGTCCAGCGCGCCGAGCAGCTGTGGCAGGCGATGGGCTTCGCCCACGTCGACGACGAGGCGGTGGTGTTCACCGACGCCGACGTCGCCGCGCTGCGCTCGCTGGTGGAGCTGGTCTCGGCCGAGGTGATCCCGCCGGAGCTGGAGTCGGCGGTGGCCCGCTCGCTGGCGCAGACGATGTCCCGGCTGGCCGAGTGGCAGGTCGGGATCTTCAAGTCGCTGCTGGGCGACAAGTTCGCGGTGGACGTCGAGACCACCGCCCAGGTCGCCTCGGTGATCCTGCCGGTGATGGAGCAGATGCAGGACTACGTGTGGCGGCGGCACCTGGCGGCCAGCGCCTCGCGGGAGCTCGCCGAGCGCGACCCGGGCACCGACGTGCGGGTGCAGGTGATCGGCTTCGCCGACCTGGTCGGCTACACCCGGCTGATCCGGGACTTCACCGAGCTGGAGCTGACCCGGCTGATCGACGGCTTCGAGTCGCTGGCCAGCGGTGTGGTCGCGGAGAACCACGGCCGGGTCATCAAGACGGTCGGCGACGAGGTGCTGTTCGTGGCCGACACCGCCGCCGAGGCCGCCGAGATCGCGTTGTCGCTCAACGAGGAGATCGCCAAGGACGACCTGCTGCCGCCGCTGCGCATCGGGCTCGCGCAGGGGTCGGTGCTGGCCCGCTTCGGCGACGTCTACGGCTCGACGGTGAACATCGCCAGCCGCCTGACCTCGGTGGCCCGCCCGGCGTCGGTGCTGGTGGACCGCGAACTTGCGGCGTCGCTGCGGGACCACCCGGACTACCGCCTGATCTCGGTCGGCCCGACCAAGGTCCAGGGCTTCCGCGGTCTCCGCGCCTGGGCGCTGCGCCGCGCCGACTGATCTCCTCCGGCGCGCACCTCGGGCTGCTGACGTACTCCGTGGTGCGCGCGAGTCAAGCCGCTGGGACTAGTCCATGTGATCGAATTCATGCTGTGCATGCTTGCTGCAAGCAAGCGTGTTTGATAAGCGACGCCAGCCGTCGCCACCTGCGATTTCGTGATCGCGGGCGGATGCGTTCGGCGTCGTGCGGGCCGTTGCGGCCCGGTTCGCGGGTGGAAAAGCGGATGCCCGCCGTCAGTCCCGGCAATAGAGTCGGGGGCATGGCGGATCGGGGAACAGCCGTGACGGGTAGCCATTCCGACGACGTAGCCGCTCTGGTCGCGCAGTACGGGCGATTGCCCGCCGGCGCACCGGTGCGCTTGGCCAAACCCACCTCCAACCTGTTCCGGTTCCGCGACCCGTCCGCTGGTCCGGGCCTGGACGTCGGGCGCTTCGACCGCGTGCTGGAGGTGGACACCGCCAACCGCACCGCGCAGGTGCAGGGCATGGCGACCTACGAGAGCGTCGTCGACGCGCTGCTGCCGTCCGGGCACATCCCGCTGGTCGTGCCGCAGCTGAAGACGATCACGCTCGGCGGCGCGGTGGCCGGTCTCGGCATCGAATCCACCTCGTTCCGCAGCGGGCTGCCGCACGAATCGGTGCGGGAGATGGAGATCCTCACCGGATCCGGGGAAGTCGTGCGCGCCCGTGCGGACAACGAGCACGCCGAGCTGCACCGCGGGTTCCCCAACTCCTACGGCACGCTGGGCTACGCGCTGCGGCTGGAGATCGAGCTGGAGCAGGTTCGCCCGTACGTGCGGTTGCAGCACGTCCGGTTCGGCACGGCGCGGGAGTGCGCGGACGCCATCGCGCAGATCTGCCGCGATCGCAGCTACGACGGGCACCCGGTCGACTTCCTCGACGGCACCGTCTTCAGCGCCCGCGAGCAGTACCTGACGCTCGGGTCCTATGTGGACGAAGCGCCGTTCACCAGCGACTACACCGGGCAGCAGGTCTACTACCGCTCCCTCCAGCAGCGGCGCACCGACTACCTGAGCATCCACGACTACCTGTGGCGGTGGGACACCGACTGGTTCTGGTGCTCCCGCGCGTTCGGCGCGCAGCACCCGGTGGCGCGGCGGTTCTGGCCGCGGCAGTACCGCCGCTCCGACGTCTACCGCCGCATCGTGGCCTGGGACCGCAAGCACGCGGTGACCGACCGGATCGCGGTGCTGCGCGGCCGGGGCGTCAACGAGCCGGTGATCCAGGACGTGGAGATCCCGGTCGACCGGCTGCCGGAGTTCCTGGAGTTCTTCCACCGCGACATCGGCATCTCCCCGGTGTGGCTGTGCCCGGTGCAGCTGCGCGACCGCAAGGGCTGGCCGCTGTACCCGATGGATCCCGACGAGCTGTACGTCAACGTCGGCTTCTGGTCCACGGTGCCGCTCCGCCGGGGCGAAGCGCCGGGGCGGCACAACCGGGCGATCGAGCGCGTGGTGGGCGAGCTCGACGGGCACAAGTCGCTGTACTCCAACTCCTACTACACCGAGGAGGAGTTCTGGCGGCTCTACAACCAGCCGGTGTACGAGCGGTTGAAGGAGCGCTACGACCCGCAGCACCGGCTGCCCGGGCTGTACGAGAAGTGCGTCCGGGAAAGGTGATTTCGGCAAGGACTGGCGCCAGGTTCGCGTAGTCGTCTGAGCCAGGAAGGGGATTCGCTGATGGGCTGGGCAGAGGTGTTCGCGCGCGTCCTCGGGGGCGGTACCCCGGTGGAGATCCGTGCCTTCGACGGCAGCCGGACCGGGCCGCCGGGTGCCGAGGTCTGCGTGGAAGTCCGCTCCCCGCTGGCGCTTTCGCACCTGGCGGCGGCTCCCGGCGAGCTCGGGCTGGCCCGCGCCTACGTCACCGGGGCGCTCGAGGTGCACGGCGACATGTACGCGGCGTTGTCGTCGTTCCCGTCGGTGGCGCTGGAGGAGATCCCGCCGAGCTTGCGCCGCGAGCTGCTGGTGAAGCTGGCCGGGTACCGGCTGTGGTGGCCGGTCAAGCCGCCGGCGGTCGAGCACCGCGGGCGCGGCTGGCGGCACTCCAAGCGCCGCGACAGCACCTCGATCGCCTACCACTACGACGTGTCCAACCGGTTCTACGAGTGGGTGCTGGGACCGTCGATGGCCTACACCTGCGCGGTGTACCCGTCCGCGACGTCCACTTTGGAGGAAGCGCAGTTCACCAAGCACGACCTGGTGGCGCGCAAGCTCGGGTTGCAGGAGGGCATGCGGCTGCTCGACGTGGGCTGCGGCTGGGGCGGCATGGTGATGCACGCGGCCGAGCACTACGGGGTCCGCGCGCTCGGCGTGACGCTGTCCCGGCAGCAGGCGCAGTGGGCGCAGAAGGCCATCGCCGAGCGGGGCCTGGCCGACCTGGCCGAGGTCCGCCACCTGGACTACCGCGACGTCACCGAGACCGGGTTCGACGCGGTCAGCTCGATCGGGCTCACCGAGCACATCGGCCTGGCGCAGCTGCCGTCCTACTTCTCGTTCTTGCGCGACAAGCTGGTGCCCGGCGGGCGGCTGCTCAACCACTGCATCACCCGCCCCGACGGCAGCCACGGGGCGCGGCCGGGCAAGTTCATCGGCCGCTACGTCTTCCCGGACGGCGAGCTGGAACCGGTGGGCACGCTGGTGTCGGCGATGAACGACAACGGTTTCGAGGTCCGCCACGAGGAGAACCTGCGCGAGCACTACGCCCTGACCCTCGCAGGCTGGTGCGAGAACCTCGAGGCGCACTGGGGCGAAGCGGTCGCGGAGGTCGGCCTCGACCGGGCGCGCGTGTGGCGCCTGTACATGGCGGCCTGCCGCCTGGGCTTCGAGCGCAACATCGTCCAGCTCCACCAGGTCCTCGGGGTCCGCCTCGACGGCACCGACGCCCACTACCCGCTCCGCCCGGCCTGGTGAGAGCACCGTGAGCACTTTGGGCTGCTATGACGACCCAAAGTGCTCACGGGACGTCTCCGCAGGTCACACCAGGTCGTCGAGGGTGAGGGGCGGGACGAAGTCGCCGACCCGGTTGCGGATCCAGAAGGCCCCGGTCTCGCGGTGCTCGGCGCGGGTGGCGAAGCGGTAGCGGTAGAGGTCCGCCCGGATCAGGAGCGGTGGCCGGTCCGGGAACGGGTTGTGGCGGAGCAGGCGCAGGACCTGGTCGTCGTTGCGGAGGAGTGCTTCGACCAGGGCGGGCAGCCAGGTCCGGCCGTAGGTGGGGGACAGGGCTAGGAACCACATCAGCCAGTCCAGGCGCAGGTGGTAGGGCGCGACCTGCGGTGGGCGGCGGTTCGGGGCGCCGGGCTTGCCCTTGAACCCGTACTCCCGCCACTCGGCGTCGACGTCGGCCGCGCCCTGCACGACGACCTCGTAGCGGGTGCGGGTGATGCTGCCGAACGCGCCGTAGGTGTTGCCCAGGTGCAGCTTGTTGAAGCTGCGGTTCATCACCTGGCGCTTGCCGAGCATGTTGCGCACCGGCCAGTAGCTCAGCACCGCGAACACCACCGCCAGCACCAGCACCAGCGCGGCGAACCACGGTGGCAGGCCGGCGGCCGGTCCGGCCCGGGGCAGGCTCATCGCGGAGAACGCCAGCGTGATGGTCAGCAGGTTCAGCCAGGCGAAATTCCCGCTGAGCATCAACCAGCCCTGCGTCGCCACCACGACCAGCCCGGCCGCCGAGGCGACCGGCTGCGGGGCGAACAGCAGGAACGGCACGACCAGCTGGGTGAAGTGGTTGGCCAGCACCTCGGTTTTGTGCAGCGGGCGCGGCAGCCAGTGGAACCAGCGGCTCAGCGGGCCGGGCATCGGCTGGGTCTCGTGGTGGTAGTACAGCGCGGTCAGGTCCCGCCAGCAGGCGTCACCGCGCATCTTGATCAGTCCGGCGCCGAACTCCACCCGGAACAGCAGCCAGGTCAGCAACCACAGCACCAGCGTCGGCGGCGCGATCTCGGCGGGGCCGAGGAAGATCGCCAGGAACCCGGCCTCCAGCAGCAGCGACTCCCAGCCGAACGAGTACCAGACCTGCCCGACGTTGACGATCGACAGGTACAGCGCCCACAGCACCGTCCAGAGCACCAGCCACGCCCACAGCGGCGCCAGGTCGGCGAACAGCGCGAGCACGCTGCCGAGGACGCCCACCCAGCAGACGCCGGCGAAGAACCGGTCGGAGTAGTGCAGGTGGAACAGGCTGGGCGAGGTCCGGAACGGGACGTGCGCCAGGAACCGGGGGATGGGGGTCAGACCCCGTTCGCCGAGCAGCCCCCGGAACTGGCGCAGCGCGCTGACGAATCCCAGCAGGTAGGTGATGGCGACCAGGTGCGCGACCGCGAACCGCGCGGCCCAGTAGTCCGGTGCTGCCATCCAGTCCCACATCGTCCTCACCGTCCCAGACGGCATCGCGCAACGCCTGCAGCGCAGGCTCCTAGACTTGCACGGCGGACGATGCGGTGGAGGGCTGGTTTGCTGGACGAGGTTGTGGCGGTGCTGGCCTGCCCGCATTGCGGTGCCGATCTGGAGCGGGCGGGCAACAGCCTGCGCTGCGCGGCGAACCACGTGTTCGACATCGCCCGCCAGGGCTACGTCAGCCTGCTCCCCGGCGGCACGAAGGTCGTCGGGGACACGGCGGCGATGGTCGCGGCCCGAGCGGACTTCCTGGCCGCGGGCCACTACGCGCCGATAGCCGATGCGGTGGCCGGAGCGGTGTCCGACGTCGAGGGCTGCGTGGTCGACATCGGTGCCGGGACCGGCTACTACCTGGCCCGCGCCCTGGCGGACTCGGACCGCGTGGGCCTCGCGCTGGACGTCTCGAAGTACGCCTCGCGCCGCGCGGCCAAGGCTCATCCGCGCATGAGCGCGGCGGTCGCCGACGCCTGGCAGACGCTGCCCGTGCGCACCGGTGCTGTATCAGCGTTGCTGAACGTCTTCGCACCTCGCAACGCCGCGGAGATGCACCGCGTCCTGCGTCCGGACGGGCGGCTCGTGGTGGTCGTGCCGAACTCCGGGCACCTGGCGGACCTGGTCGGCGTGCTCGGCCTGCTCAAGGTCGACGAGCGCAAGCAGGAGCGCCTGACCGAGCAGCTGGCCGACCACTTCGACCTGATCTCGCAGCGGACCTGCGAGTTCAGGCTCTCCCTGGCGGCATCGGAAGCCGAGGCGGTGGTGGCGATGGGCCCCAGCGCCTGGCACTCGGATCCCGAAGCCCTCCGCGCCCGGATCGCGGCTCTGCCGCAGCCCATCGCTCCGGTCGCATCGGTCACGATCGCCAGTTACCGACCCCGGCGTTGACGCTTTCCGCAGGTGGTGGCTCGTGAGCACTTTTCGGTGCTATGGCGCCGGAAAGTGCTCACGAGGCCTGACCAGGGATCATCCGCGGGCGACTTCGGCTTCGTAGGCGGCTTGGAGCCGGGCGAAGACCGACTCCGCTCCTTCCGGGCGGGGGATGCCCAGGTGCTGCTCGCGCAGCTCGTCCATGAACTCCTCCCACAGCTCGGGGCCGCCGCGCTCCAGCAGCTCCGCGCGGATGGACAGCTCGCGCGTCACCGGCAGGTGGCGGCGTCCCCACGCGCCGAGCTGGGCCAGCACGGGGACGAGCTGGATCGCCGGCTCGGTGAGGCTGTAGATCACCTTCTGCTTGTGGGTGGGGTCGGCGGCCTTGGACACCAGGCCGTGCTCGGTGAGCCGCTGCAGCCGCGCGGAGAGGATGTTCGAGGCGATCCCCTCCTCGGAGTTGTGCAGCAGTTCGCGGAAGTGCCTGCGGTTGCCGAACATCAGGTCGCGGATGACGACCAGCGACCACTTGTCGCCGAGCACTTCGACGGCGAGGTTGATCGGACACCCCGAACGGTGCGCGTCCTTCACCGGACCTCCCCACTCCTGCGGAACTGCTTGCATTATGCCTCCGGTTGGAGCCGCATTGCCAATCATCCGATTGCAAAGTGCAATCAGCTCTCGGCGCGGTCGGCTTCGCTCGTCATCACGTACCGGATCGAGCGCTGAACGCGAAGAGCGCCGTCCGGCGAACGGCGCTCTTCGCGATTCAGGTCACGCGTGGCGGATTTGCGGGACACCCCAGGGGTTTTCGTCCTGGAGCGGTTCCGGGAGGAGGTTCTGCGGGACGTTCTGGTAGGTCACCGGTCGGAGGAAGCGGTCGATGGCCGCCGTGCCCACCGAGGTGAAGCGGGCGTCCGTCGTCGCCGGGTACGGGCCGCCGTGCTGCATCGCGGGGGAGACCGCGACCCCGGTCGGCCAGCCGTTGAACAGGAGTCGGCCCGCCCGGTCGCGCAGGCGGCTGACCAGGCTCGAGGCGAATTCCGCGTCGTCGTCCTCGGCGTGCAGGGTCGCGGTGAGGTTGCCCTCGAACGCCTCGGCCGCGCGGCGCGCTTCGTCCTCGGAGCTGTAGGTGACCACGATGGACAGCGGGCCGAAGACCTCCTCCAGCAGGGCTTCCCGGTTCGCCAGCAGCGTGTCGACGTCGGTGGTCAGCAGCGTCGGCGTCGCCCCTTCGTCGATGCCGCCTTCGGCGAGCACCCGCACGCCCGGCACTTCGGTGACCGCCTCGCGGCGGGTGCAGTAGCCCTCGTGCAGGCGCTCGTTGAGCAGCTTGTGCGCCGCCACCGCCTTGGACTCCTCGGCCAGCACCTCGTCCAGGCCGTGGTCGGCGGGCAGGAACAGCAGGCCCGGCTTGGTGCACAGCTGGCCCGCGTTGCCCGAGTAGGACGTCACGTAGCCCTTGGCGATCTCCTCGCCGCGGGCCCGGACGGCGTTGGGGGTGGCGAAGACGGGGTTGAGGCTGCCCAGCTCGCCGAAGAACGGGATCGGCGTCGGGCGCGAGTTGGCGATGTCGAACAGCGCGCGCCCCGCCGGGACCGAGCCGGTGAACGCCGCCGCCTTGATCCGGGGGTCCTGCAACGCCGCGGTTCCGGTCTCGAAGCCCAGCACCACCTGGAAGGCCCCGTCCGGAGCGCCGGATCCGGCCAGCGCGCCGGTGATGATCTCGCCGGTGCGCACGGACAGCTGCGGGTGCCCCGGGTGCGCCTTGAGCACCACCGGGCACCCGGCGGCCAGCGCCGATGCGGTGTCGCCACCGGCGACGGAGAACGCGAACGGGAAGTTGCTCGCGGCGAACACCAGCACCGGACCCACCGGCACCAGCACGCGGCGAAGGTCCGGCTTGGCGCCCAGGGGGAAGTCGGCGTCCGCGCCGTCCACAGTGGCCTGGAGGTAGCCGCCGTCGTCGAGGACCTCGGCGAACAGGCGCAGCTGGAAGGTGGTGCGCTTGAGCTCGCCGGTCAGCCGACCCTCCCCGAGGTGGGACTCGGCCATGGCCAGCGGGACCAGTTCGCCCGACGCGGCGTCGAGCGCGTCGGCGACCGCGCGGATCTGCCGGGCTCGGGCGGCGGGGGCCTGTGCGCCGAACGCCTCGGCGGCGTCGGCCGCCCGCTGCAGGACGGTGTCGAGTTCGGCTCGGGTGGTGTCCGGGATCGCGGTCAACGTGCCCATCCTTTGCGCGGTGCGAGTGGCGTCTCCCGACACCGTAATACGTCCAGAGTGCCGACGGGCCGGACAGCGTTCGGCATAAAGCAAGGTCGAGTTCAGCCCGGACGGCGACGTCCTGGCCGTCGAAACCTCGAAGGCCACCGCGGTGTGATCATCGACCGGACCGGAGACCTGCTCGCAACGGCGAGCTGGGGACACGCGATCCGCCTGCGGCCCATGTCCGGACTGTCGTGAGTGCGAAAACCGGCTCCAACCGGCTTTCGCGCTCACGACTTCGACGTGCTCGTGGCTTTGGAGATCGCGAGTGCCTTCTCGTGGGCTTTCAACGGCACCTGGAGCTGGGATCGGATTGGATGGAATATTCCGGTCAGTTCGGCTGGGTGGTTTTCAAAGGGTGGAGCGATTCGTCTTTTCGGGCTAATCAATTGGAAATCGTGGTCGCGTGCTGATCATGTGGGCAAGCTCGGATCATGGTTGATGTTCCGAGTTCGCCTGGCCCGCAGGCGGTGCCCGATGAGCCGGGTGGTGCCGCCAATTCGAGTCGGCGCTGGATCGTGGGCGTAGTCCTGACCACGGTCGTGAACCTCGCGGCAACGGCGACCACGGTAGGCGGGCTGTGGTTGCAAAAAAATAGCGTCGATCTGGAGCGAATGGAGGTGGTGAACGCTGCTGTCGGGAAGATTCACAGTTCGGAAGATAGGGATCAGGCGGAGGGCTTCGGCCTGTTGCGCGACGTCATGCGCGAAGAGCCCGAAATGCAGGAAGTGATCCTCGCCAGTGTTGAGAGGTACCTCCGCAGTCCCCGGCCGCTCGGTGCTGAGGAGATCAAGGGACTCACGGGTACCATCACCCGGTACGTGGCGATCCAGGGTACGCAGGATGCGGCGGAAGTGATCCGCGCACGCGACCCTTTGAAAGACCAAGGCGGTCCTGGTCAGCGCTCCTTTTTTCTGCCCGGAATGAAAGTTGATGGGGTTGCTTTCAAGGATGTGGTGATGCGCGGTACGGTCGCAACGGGTTGTTACGCGCGCTGGACGATCTGGAACCGTGCTGACCTCGGGGGGAGTGAATTCCAGGAGTGCCGCTTCGACGGTGCGCAGTTCGTCGGTGCGAAACTGAACGGCGTGGACTTCACCGGAGCTTTTCTGAAGGATGCTGATTTCAGAGATGCCGACCTGGTCGGCGCCAATTTGAACCGCGCGGTGCTCGGTGGTGTGGATTTAAAGGGCGCGAATCTCCGTGGTGCCAAATTCGGTAAGATCAATTTTGAAAATGTGAGTTTCGATGGAGTCGAGTCGATCGCAGGCGCCGACTTCTCGCAAGTGAAACAAATCGAGAGAGCTTGGAATCTGCGAGATGCGCCGGGGCACGAATCTGCGATCTGGCCTCCGGGCTCATGATCAGGAGCGGTCTTTGCGCCCTGCGGATCGCAACACGCGTGGCAGGACAGCGGGACCGGCGTCGGTAGGACGAAGGGCACCTTCTGAGCGGGTTTGCTCGGAAGGTGCCCTTCGGTGGGAAAAAGTCACTCCGCGCGGGAGATCTGCACCATCTCGTCGCGCGGCACGACCTTGATGCGCTCGCGGCCCTGGGCCTCGCCCAGCGCCTTCTCGTGGGCGTCCAGGCGACCCCAGCCCTCCCACGTCGTGTACTCCACGCCGCGCTCCTCGAGCAGCCGCAGGATGCTGTCGCTCGACGGCTCCTCGGCCTGCGGCATCGACTCCAGGTCGGCGAGCAGGTTGTTGATCGTCTCCAGCGCGTCGCCCTTGGTGTGGCCGATCAGGCCCACCGGACCGCGCTTGATCCAGCCCGTGGTGTAGACGCCGGGCATGTGCTCGCCGTCCAGGTCCAGCACCCGGCCGCCCTCGTTGGGCACCACGCCGGCGGCGTGGTCGAACGGGATGTCGGCCAGCGGCGAGCTCAGGTAGCCCACCGCGCGGTAGACCTGCTGCGCCGGGTAGGTCTCGTACTCGCCGGTGCCGCGCACGTTGCCGTCGCCGGTGAGCTCCATGACCTCGACCTTGAAGCCCTCGACGCGGTCGGTGCCCTGCACCTCGACCGGCGCGCGCAGGAAGTGCAGGTGCAGGCGTCGCGCGGTGTTGTTCTTCGGGTCGCGCAGCGCCCAGTCCTGCAGCGTCTTGACGATCGTCTTCACCTGGTTGTTGGTGCGGATCGCCTCCTCGCTGGCCTCGTCGAGCTCGAAGCCCTCGGGGTGCACGATGATCTCGACGTCGTCCTGGTGGTCGAGCTCGCGCAGCTCCAGCGGGGTGAACTTGGCCTGCGCCGGACCACGCCGGGCGAACAGGTGCACGTCGGTGACCTGCGAGGCCTTCAGGCCGCGGTGCACGTTGTCCGGGATCTCGGTGCTCAGCAGGTCGTCGGCCTGCTTGGCCAGCACGCGGGCGACGTCGAGCGCCACGTTGCCGGCGCCGATCACCGCGACGTGCTGCCCGTCCAGCGTCCAGTCGCGCGGGGCCTCCGGGTAGCCGTCGTACCAGTAGACGAAGTCGGCGGCGCCGTAGCTGTGCGGCAGGTCGATGCCCGGGATGTCCAGCGGGCGGTCCTTGTCCGCGCCGGTGGCGAAGATGACCGCGTCGTAGTGGTGCCGCAGGTCGTCCAGCTTGAGGTCCACGCCGTAGTCGATGTGCCCGAGGAAGCGGATCTCCGGCTTCTCCAGCACCCGGTGCAGGGCGCTGACGATGCCCTTGATGCGGGGGTGGTCGGGGGCCACGCCGTAGCGGATCAGACCGTAGGGCGCGGGCATCCGGTCCAGCAGGTCGATCTCGACCGGGGTCTCGGACTTGGTCAGGATGTCGGCCGCGTACACACCGGCCGGTCCGGCGCCGACGATCGCTACCCGCAGTGGGCGAGTCATTCCATCTCCTCCTACCCCGAACGGTCCTCGACCCGGAGTGCTCGCTGACTGGCCCATCACGAGTGGGCCTGGTGGACGTCCACCAAGACCCTTCAAGCTTAGGTACCCCTTACCCCCGATCCCGCCATGCGGGCGGTGACAATGCTCATACCCGGACCGGGTTCTCCCGGGTGCCCACTCTGAGTGCGTGACTCGGTGCGCCGGGTGACAGTAGGATCTCCGCCTGATCAACGTGTGATCAACGTTCCGGTCGCGGTGGACCCTTCGATGCAGAGACGACCTCGGTGGCCGGGCGGACCAACGGCTGGAGGTCTAGCGAGATGCAGGAGCGGCCGGACTGGATCCCCGAAGGCGTTGACCTGGCGAAGCCCAGCGCGGCCAGGTGCTACGACTTCTACTTGGGCGGCGCGCACAACTTCGAAGCCGATCGCGAGCTCGGGCGCCAGGTCATGAAGGTGGTGCCCAACGTCCAGGAGGTCGCGGTGAACAACCGGGCCTTCCTGCGGCGCGCGGTGCGCTACTGCCTGGACCAGGGCATCCGGCAGTTCCTGGACATCGGGTCCGGGATCCCGACCGCGGGCAACGTGCACGAGATCGTCCACGCCGTCGACCCGGAGGCCCGCGTGGTCTACGTGGACAACGAGCCGGTCGCGGTCGCGCACAGCCGCACCATCCTGGGCGACAACGAGCGGGCCACCGTCGTGCAAGCCGACCTCCTCGACGTCGAAGACGTCCTGGACGCGCCGGAAACCCAGGCGATGCTCGACTTCTCGCAGCCGATCGCGGTCATGATGGTCGCGCTGGTGCACTTCGTGCCGGAGAGCAAGAAGCCCCGCGACGTGATCCGCCGCTACTACGAGCGGCTGCCCGCAGGCCTGCGATCACCTCGTCCACCGCGCGCAGGCCCGCCTTGGCGAGCAGGCGCTTCTCGTTGGTCACCCACTCCCCTCGCGCCGCCAGGACCG
>NZ_JBEOVY010000137.1:0-18390 GCF_040295745.1 Saccharopolyspora sp. NPDC002686 | reverse complement strand
CGGGTCGCGCAGGCCGCCGAACACCCGCAGGTCACCGCCGCCGCTTCGGTGGCGGTCGTGGTCTCGTCGACCGGGTCCGGGCGGAGCAGGCTGCCCTCGACCGGGCTGCCGGCCGCGCCGAGCTTGTTCATCTTCTTCGGCACCGGAGCACCCTGGTAGGGCAGCGCCTCCGGGTGGCCGTGGTCGTCCACCGGGCCGAGCGGCTGGTGGACCTCGATGAACTCACCGTGCGGCAGGCGCTTGATGATGCCGGTCTCGACGCCGTGGTCCAGCACCTCGCGGTCGCTGTGCTGCAAGCCCAGGCAGACCCGGTAGGTGATGTAGTAGGCGATCGGCGGCAGCACCAGCAGACCGATGCGGCCGGCCCAGGTCATCAGGTTCAGCGAGATGTTGAACTGGAACGCCACGATGTCGTTGGCACCCGAGATGAACAGCACGCCGAAGAAGGTCAGCGCCATCACGCCCAGGCTGGTGCGGACCGGCACGTCGCGCGGCCGCTGCAGCAGGTTGTGGTGCGCGTCGTCCTTGGTCAGCTTGCGCTCGATCGCCGGGTAGGCGAACAGCGTGGTGAACATGACGCCCATGCCGATGACACCGGCGAAGAACACCGGCGGCACGGTGTACGGACCCAGGTACAGCTCCCAGGCCGGCCAGACGCGCAGGATGCCGTCCGCCCACATCAGGTACCAGTCGGGCTGCGAAGCCGCCGAGACCTGCGAGGCGTTGTACGGACCGATGTGCCAGATCGCGTTGATCTGGAAGACACCCGCCATGATCGCGCAGACGCCGGTGACCAGCGCGAAGAACGCGCCGCCCTTGAGGGCGAAGGTCGGCATGATGCGGACGCCGACGACGTTGCTCTCAGTGCGCCGCACGCCCGGGAACTGGGTGTGCTTCTGGTACCAGACCAGCGCCAGGTGCGCCGCGACCAGGCCGAGCATGACGCCCGGGATGATCAGCACGTGCAGCACGTACAGGCGCGGGATGATCTCGGTGCCGGGGAACTCCCCGCCGAACAGCGCCCAGTGCAGCCAGGTGCCGAGCACCGGGATCGACAGCACGATGCCCGACATGGTGGCGCGGATACCGGTACCGGACAGCACGTCGTCCGGCAGCGAGTAGCCGAAGAAGCCCTCGAACATGCCCAGCATCAGCAGCAGCGCGCCGATGGTCCAGTTGGCCTCACGGGGGCGCCGGAACGCACCGGTGAAGAACACCCGGAACATGTGCAGCATCATCGCGGCGACGAAGATCAGCGCCGCCCAGTGGTGTAGCTGCCGGACGAACAGACCGCCGCGCACCTCGAACGAGATGTCCAGGGTGCTCTCGAACGCGCGGGACATCGGGATGCCCTGCATGTTCTGGTACACGCCGTTGTAGACGACCTCCTCCATGGAGGGGTCGAAGAACAAGGTCAGGTAGACGCCCGTGACGATCAGGAGGATGAACGTGTAGAGGCAGATCTCCCCGAGCAGGAACGACCAGTGCGTGGGGAAGACCTTGTTCAGCTGCCGCCGCATGCCCTTGGCCATCCGGTAGCGCGAGTCGAGCTCGTCAGCCGCCGTGGCGATCTTGCGGTACGCGGCGCTCTCCGATTTCGTCGGTTGGGTGATCGAGCTCATGCGTTACGCTCCCAGTAAGCCGGACCCACCGGTTCGATGAAGTCGCCCTTGGCCACGAAGTAGCCGTTCTCGTCCACCGTGATCGGCAGCTGCGGCAGCGCCCGCGTCGCCGGACCGAAGACCGGCTTGGCGTAGGTGTTGACCACGTCGAACTGCGACTGGTGGCACGGGCAGAGCAGGCGCCCGGTCTGCTGCTCGAACAGCGAGGTCGGGCAACCGACGTGGGTGCAGATCTTCGAGTAGGCGTAGTAGTCGCCGTAGTTGAAGTCCTCTTGCCCCTTGCGCTTGATCGGCTTGCTGCCCGGGCGGAGCCGGATCAGCATGACCGGCGCGTCGCCCTTGCGCAGCGAGGTCTCCAGCTCCTCGGTGTCCCGCATGGACTCCCGGAACGGGTAGACCGTCTCGAAACCGCCCGCGTCGATGTCCTCGGGGCGCAGCAGCGAGACCTCGTGCTTGTTGCCGGTGTCGCGGCGCAGGTAGGTCTTCTCGCCGGTCTCCGACAGCCAGCCGGTGTGCTGCAGCGACTCCGGACCGGTGGTCGCCCACGGGTTGCGGACCAGGCCGCCGACCGCGAACACACCGGCGCCGAGGCCGAACGCGCCGACGCCGAAACCGGCGGTGCGCTTGATCATCGACCGGCGGGCGATGCCGCTCTTGTCGCCGGCGTCGGCCAGCAGGGCGGCGGTCGTCTGGCGGTCGACCTCGTCCGAGCCGTGCCCGTCGTGGCGCTGCTGGACGGCGACCTCGTGCGGGATGAACTTCTTCTGGTACTGCACGACGCCGATGCCGACGGCCAGGATCGCCAGGCCGAAGAAGAAACCGATCAGCGGGTTGTACA
This sequence comes from Saccharopolyspora sp. NPDC002686, assembly GCF_040295745.1. Taxonomy (NCBI): domain Bacteria; kingdom Bacillati; phylum Actinomycetota; class Actinomycetes; order Pseudonocardiales; family Pseudonocardiaceae; genus Saccharopolyspora; species Saccharopolyspora sp. NPDC002686. Next base: position 15,930 of record NZ_JBEOVY010000137.1, on the reverse strand, counting down.
GCGAGTAGATGAAGTACCCGCGCTCGTCCGACGGAGCCACGTAGCTCCACGGCCAGAAGACGAAGACCGCGATGAACGCGAGCGCCGACAGGCCGGACAGGACGAACCAGCCCGCCACGTTGCGCTCCGCGCGGCGCTCCGCGCGGGTCCCCTTGACGGGGAACTGCTCCGTGTACTCGACGAGCTCGACGTCATCGAGCTTCAGGCCGAGCCGCATCTTCTCGTCGCGGCTCATCTCGGCCAGTTCGGCCTCTGTGTATTCGTTGTTCTGCTCACTCATGCCCTGGCTCCGATCCACAGGGTGAGGCCGATCAGCGCGCCGATGCCCACCACCCAGGCGATGACGCCTTCTGGTCCCGGACCATAACCACCCAGGTCGTTGCCGCCGGGATTGTTGTTCCCGTTGGTCACGGACTTGACGTAGGCGATGATGTCCTTCTTCTCCTCCGGGGTGAGCTGCCGGTCCGAGAACTTCGGCATGTTCTGCGGCCCGGTGAGCATCGCCTCGTAGATGTCCTGCTCGGTCGAGTCGTGCAGGTTCGGCGCGAACTTGCCGGACGACATCGCGATGCCGCGTCCGGTGAAGTTGTGGCACGAGGCGCAGTTGAGGCGGAACAGCTCCGCACCGCGGGCGGGGTTCTGGCCCCGCAGCGCCTCGCCGGCCTGCTTCGGCGACTCGGGTCCGCCGCCGTAGGTCTGCACGAACGCGCCCAGCGCGTCGATCTCCTCCGGGCTGAACTTCGGCGGCTTGCGCATCGCCTGCGCTTCCTGGCGCACCATCGGCATCCGGCCGGTGGAGACCTGGAAGTGCACGGCGGCTTCGCCGACGCCGACCAGGCTCGGCCCGCGGTCCTTGACGCCCTGCAGGTTCGCGCCGTGGCAGGTGATGCAGGCGTTGTTGTAGAGCTGCTCGCCCTGCCTCACCAGAGCCGGCTCCGCAGCGGCGTGCGCGGTCTGCGGCTCGGGAGTCACGACGGTGTACAGCCCACCGGCACCCACCAGCGCGATGCCCAGCGCCAGCACACCGGAGATCCGCCGCTTGAGCTTCGAGCCCGCGCGGTTCCGTTTCTTGTTGGTGGTCATGAGAGCGGCAACCCTTGCTGTCCGGTTCGGGGTGTTCGGTTTCGTCCTCGTTCGGAGAAGCCGATCGTGGAGACTCGGCCCCTGGTCATCATGGGACGAGGTAGATCACGGCGAACAGGCCGATCCACACGATGTCCACGAAGTGCCAGTAGTACGACACGACGATGGCTGCGATGGCCTGCGCGGGCGTGAACTTGCTCAGCTTCGTCCGGATGATCAGGAAGACGAAGGCGATCAGCCCGCCGATGACGTGCAGGCCGTGGAAGCCGGTCGTCATGAAGAAGACCGTGCCGTAGGCCGACGACGCGATCGTGGTCGCGTGTTCGGTGACGAGCGTGTAGTACTCACCGGCCTGACCGAGCACGAAGATCGCACCCATGATCAGAGTGAGGACGTACCACCGTCGGAGACCGAACACGTCGCCCCGCTCTGCCGCGAACACGCCCCACTGGCAGGTGAACGAGGACAAGACCAGGATGACCGTGAACGGAAGGGCGTAAGCGAGGTTCAGCTCGGTGGGCGGTGGCGGCCACGGGCCCTCGTGCTGCGCCTTCACCGTGAAGAACATGGCGAAGAGCCCAGCGAAGAACATCAGCTCGCTGGCCAACCAAACGATGGTGCCTACGCTGACCATGTTCGGTCGGTTCAGCGAGTGCACGCGTTGACTGATTGAGGGCGCTGCCGTTGTCACGCGACGCATTATGTCTTGCAGCTTTTCCGCTCGCGCCTTCGGGTCCACCAGGTCTGCCGAGGGGTGATCGGATCGCAATCCGGAGGTGACGCACCGTGAAAGGCATCGGCGCCCGGCTGTCGGCTTTCCTGACCGCCCGACGCGACCGCCACAAGCCCGTGATCAGCGCCGATGACCCCGCCCTCCGGGTCGTGGTGGTCGCCTACGACGAGGCCGAGGCGGCCTCGGCGGCACTAGCCCGAGCGGATGAATGGCAACCCGGACTACCTGCGGTGCTGCGTCACCACCTGACCCTCCCCGATCGCACGATCGAGGAAGCCCGGGCGCTGCTGGCCGCTGACGGCTGGGAACTGCGCCCCGGCGGGCGCGGCGCCGAGGACGGCGGCACCGAGCTGACCGCGGTGGTCGCGCTGCGTGTTCAAGAACTCGACGCGTTGCATTGCTCACAGGAGAGCTCGCGGATGGCCGGGCTGGCCCAGCGGCACGGCGGGCAGGTCCACGGCTGGGACGCGCTGCAGCCCGGGCCGGGCGCGCCGAGCTGATCGATTTCGCCGGGCGACTACTGCTCGTCCCGGTCCGGCCGATAGCATCCGGGGAAGTTCGCGACCTCGCCAGGCCCACCGCCCGGGCGTCCCGCAGACACCGAGGAGTCGTCGATGAGCGCACCGACCACCAACGTTCTCGTGTTCAGCCACCGCCCCGAGGTCCGGGAGGCGATCATCACAGCGATCGGTCGGCGCCCGGCACCGGACCTGGGCCGGCTGAACTACGTGGAGGCGGGCACCGTCGCCGACGTGCTCAGCGAGGTCGACGCCGGCAACGCGGACCTGGTGATCCTGGACGGCGAAGCGCAGCCGACCGGCGGGATGGGCGTGTCCCGGCAGCTGAAGAACGAGATCGACAACTGCCCGCCGGTGGTCGTCGCGGTGCGCCGCAAGGACGACCGATGGCTCGCCACCTGGTCGCAGGCGGACGCGGTGCTGGTGCACCCCCTCGACCCGCTGGCCGCGGCCGAGACCGTCGCCGAGGTGCTGCGCACCCGCGGCAAGCCGGTCCCGGCCTGACCTCCCTCCCCCGCGCGGCCGAGGCCCCGGAGGAGGACCGGACCGCCGGAAGCGCCGCCCGGATTACCGGCGGCCAGGTCCGGGTATCGAAACTCCAGACGACGACGTACCGGCGAGCCCCGGGCCCCGGCGCCGTTGGCGGTCGTCGCTGATCTAGCACGGAGAAGAAGCGTGGGAACCATGGCGGGAAACTGGGCGGGACTGCTGGGCCACCTGGTCGCGGGTGAGGACCTCTCCGCGGAGGACACCGCCTGGGCGATGGACCTGATCATGGCCGGGGAGGCGACCCCGGCCCGGGTCGCGGCGTTCGTCGTCGCGCTGCGCGCCAAGGGCGAGACGCCGACCGAGGTCCGCGGCATGGCCGACGCCATGCTCGCGCACGCCCGCCGGCTCGACATCGCCCAGCGGGCGGTGGACATCGTCGGCACCGGTGGCGACCGCTCCGGCAGCGTGAACATCTCCACCATGGCGTCGATCGTGCTCGCCGCCTCCGGCATCACCGTCGTCAAGCACGGCAACCGGGCGGCGTCCTCGAAGTGCGGCACGGCCGACGTGCTGGAGGAGCTGGGCGTGGCTATCGACCTGCCGCCGGAGGGCGTGCGGCGCTGCGTCGACGAGGTCGGCATCGGGTTCTGCTTCGCGCCGGTGTTCCACCCCGGCTTCAAGCACGCGGGCAGCGCGCGGCGCGAGATCGGCATCCCGACGGCGTTCAACCTGCTGGGTCCGCTGACCAACCCGGCCCGCCCGGTCGCCGGCCTGATCGGCTGCGCCGACCGGCGGATGGCCCCGGTGGTGGCCGAGGTGTTCGCCGCCCGCGGCAAGTCCGCCCTGGTGGTCCGCGGCGACGACGGCATGGACGAGATCACCACCACGGCGCCCAGCACGGTCTGGGTGGTCCACGACGGCACGGTCCGCGAGGAGCGGATCGATCCGCAGACCTTCGGCATCCCCTACGCCCGCCCGGAAGACCTCCAGGGCGGCGATGCGGCGGTGAACGCCAAGGCGGTCCACGACCTCCTGGCGGGCACCAAGGGCCCTGTGCGCGACGCTGTGCTGCTCAACGCCGCCGGGGCCATGGTTGCCTACGAAGGCCCCGGAGAGCGCCTGGACGAGCAGCTCAGCGCCGCGTTGAAGCGCGTCGGGGAATCGATCGACTCGGGCGCCGCAGCGGACCTCCTGGTCCGCTGGGCCGCCAGTTCGACGGCGCTGCGCGCCGAGCTCCGCTGACCGGAGCGGTCACTCCTCCTCGAGGCCGATGGAGAAGGCGGCCTCCGTGTCCCTGCGCGAGTAGGAGCGGAAGGCGATGTGGGTGTCGGTGTCCAGGACGCCCCGCACCTTGTTGATCCGGCCCGGGACGATGTCGGCCAGGTCCTCGTGGCGGCGGACGCGCAGCATGGCGATCAGGTCCACGTCACCGGCGCAGGAGTAGACCTCGTCGACCCCGTCCAGGTCGGCGATCTCCTGGGCCGCTTCGGCGAGGCGGTCGGCGGCGGTCTGGATCAGCACGATCGCGGTGATCACGGGAAGAACCTCCTGCTGCTGGGTGCGGGAACGATGCTAGACCGACGCAGGCCCCCGAGTCCGGGGACTCGGGGGCCTGCGTCGCAGTTGTCCGTCAGTGGTTGCTCTGGCCGGTGTGGTACTCGAACACCAGCCCGGCGACCATGATCAGGATGAAGCCGACGGCCAAGACGATCATCCACACGTGGAAGAACGCCAGCGCCACGGCGGCGAACCCGGCGGCAGCCGCCAAGCCGACCGGCCAGTAGCTGCCCGGGCTGAAGAAGCCCAGCTCACCGGCACCGTCGCTGATCTCCGCGTCCGGGTTGTCCTCCGGGCGGTCCTCGATCCGGCGCGCCACGAAGGAGAAGTAGCTGCCGATGATCAGCGAGAGACCGCCGACCAGGACCAGCGCCACGGTGCCCACCGGCTCCTTGGACCAGAGCCCGTACACGATCGCGGACAGGAAGAAGAAAACGGTGATGATGTTGAAGATCCGGGATTCGATCTTCATGGAGTCCTCGCTCTCACGCCGTACGCCCTGTCGAGGGCACCGCTACTTGGTCCCGACCTGCTGACCGGAGGGTGCTCCGCCGGTGCGTTCGGTGTTGAACGGAACGCCGGTCACCGCGTACGGCTCGCACAGCTCGCCGCAGTCCTGCCGCTCCTGGCCGAGCTTGGTCAGGGCCTCCGACGCGGTGTAGGGCTGGCCGGTCTGCGGGTTCACCTGCGTGCGCAGCTGCATGTACCGGTCGAACTTGTCCGGCGACAGCGCCCGGACCTCGAAGTTCATCATCGAGTGGTAGGTGCCGCACAGCTCGGCGCAGCGGCCGACGAACGAACCTTCCCGCTCGATGGTGTTCTGGAAGACGTCGTCCTGGTTGTTCTTGTCCGGGCGCGGGAAGGTGTCCCGCTTGAAGTGGAACTCCGGAACGAAGAACGAGTGGATGACGTCGGTGGCGCTCAGGTGGTACTCGACGCGCTGGTCGGTCGGCAGGACGAGCAACGGGATCTCGCTGCTGCTGCCGACGGTGCGCACCGGCTGGCCGTCCGGCGTCTTGTAACCGGGGTAGTTGAACTCCCAGTTCCACTGGAACGCGACCACGTTGACCGTCTGGTCCGGCTTCGCCGGCTTGGCCAACACGTAGTTCTGCGTGACCGCCGTGAAGTAGAACAGCACGACGACCAGCACGAACGGGATGGCCGTGTAGATCATCTCCAGCGGAAGGTTGTACTGGAACTGCCGGGGCAGCTCCTCGTCGCCCTTCTTCTTGCGGTGGAAGGCGACCGACCAGAAGATCAGCCCCCACACCAACACACCCACCACGAGTGCCGCGATGACCGACCAAGTCCACAGGGTCCGCATCGATTCGGCCTGCGGGGTGACACCCTCCGGCCAACCGAACCGCAAGACCTCGTCGGTCGTGCAACCCGTGGCCGCGACACCAACCAGGCCGATCAGCCCAGCGACTTTGACCAGCCGTGGCACTCGGGTCCCCTCCTTCAGGCCCACTGCGCGACGCCTCCTCGTGCAAAACTCACCGGTGCGGCCAGATGAAATGTGCCCAGCTCGGGAGCTGGACACCCGGATCGGCCGCCGGAATCCTGCGCAGAGCCTAGCCCAGGTGTAGCCGCGATACTGCTCCGGGGGCGTCGATCGTCGGACTCGTTCGCGCGAACGGTCACGCAGCGGAACCCCGGCCACCGCCTCCGCTACGACCTCCGGCGCCCGCGCACGGCTCGTCCCTGCGGAAACCCGCCGGTGGTCGCGAGGCGGGCCCCACCGGTTCGTGCGCCCGTGCCCCGCGCGTGCAGCGCGCGGGCGAGCGGACGGCATACTGGGGCGAGCCTTCGGGGGGAGGCTTGGAGAAGACGACACCGCCGACTCGAAGAGGTGCACCAGACGCGTGTGCGGCCTGCTTGGACTGATCTGTCCCACAGAAGAGAACGCCGGATTCGCGGAGACCGCGGTGGCCAACGCGCTGCCGTGCCAGCGACACCGGGGACCGGACGAGAGCGACACCTGGCACGGCGGTGAGGTCGTCTTCGGCTTCAACCGGCTGTCGATCATCGACCTGGAGCACTCCCACCAACCGCTGACCTGGGGCCCGCCGGAAACCCCGCAGCGCTACACCATCAACTTCAACGGTGAGATCTACAACTACCTGGAGTTGCGGGCCGAGCTGATCGAGCGGTTCGGGGCGCGGTTCGCCACCGACGGCGACACCGAGGTGATCGTCGCCGCCTACCACTACCTCGGCACGTCCGTGGTCGGCCGGCTGCGCGGCATGTTCGCGTTCCTGATCTGGGACAACGAGCGCAAGGTGGTCTTCGGCGCGCGCGACCCGTTCGGCATCAAGCCGCTGTTCTACGCCGCCGGCCCGGGCGGCACGGCCTTCGCCAGCGAGAAGAAGAGCCTGCTGAGCCTGGCCAGCACGCTGGGCATCGCCGAAGAGCTGGACCACAAGGCGATGCAGCACTACCTGCAGCTGCAGTACGTGCCGGAGCCGGAGACGCTGCACCGGCAGATCCGCCGCATCGAGTCGGGCACCTCGTTCACCGTGTCCCCCGGCGGCCACCTGGTCACCGAGCGGTACTTCCAGCCGAACTTCAGCTCCCGGCCGGTCAACACCGACGCCGACGCGCGGCGGCTGCACAACGAGATCGTCGACGTGATGCGCGACTCGGTGGCCAAGCACATGCGCGCGGACGTCACGGTCGGCGCGTTCCTGTCCGGCGGCATCGACTCCACCGCGATCGCGGCGCTGGCCAAGGAGCACAACCCGAACCTGATCACCTTCACCACCGGTTTCGAGCGGCAGGGCTACTCGGAGGTCGACGTGGCCGCCGAGTCGGCCGCGGCGATCGGGGTCAAGCACGTGGTCCGCACCGTCTCCGCCGAGGAGATGATGGAGGCGCTGCCGCTGATCGTCTGGTACCTGGACGACCCGGTGGCCGACCCGGCGCTGGTGCCGCTGTGGTTCATCGCCCGCGAGGCGCGCCAGCACGTCAAGGTGGTGCTCTCCGGTGAGGGCGCCGACGAGCTGTTCGGCGGCTACACCATCTACCGCGAGCCGCTGTCGCTGGCGCCGTTCGAGAAGGTGCCGGGCGCGCTGCGCAAGGCGATGGGCAAGGTCTCCAGCGCGATCCCGGAGGGCGTGCGGGGCAAGGACCTGCTGCGCCGCGGCGCGCTGAGCCTGGAGGACCGCTACTACGGCAACGCGCGGATCTTCCGCGACGACCAGCTGCGCAACGTGATGCGCAGCTTCGACCCGGGTGTGTCGCACCGCGACGTCACCGCGGGCCCGTACCGCCAGTCGGCGGGCTGGGACCCGGTGACCCGCATGCAGCACGTGGACCTGTTCACCTGGCTTCGCGGCGACATCCTGGTCAAGGCCGACAAGGTCACCATGGCCAACTCGCTGGAGCTGCGGGTGCCGTTCCTGGACACCGAGGTGTTCCGGGTGGCCAGCTCGGTCCCGCTGGAGCAGAAGATCACCAGCGAGACCACGAAGTACGCGCTGCGGCAGGCGATGTACCAGGTCGTCCCGGCGCACGTGCTCAACCGCCGCAAGCTGGGCTTCCCGGTGCCGATCAAGCACTGGCTGCGCGACGAGATGCACGACTGGGCGCGCAACATCATCCAGCAGTCGCAGACCGACCACCTGCTCGACCGCACGGCGATCCTGCAGCTGCTCGAGGAGCACCGCTCCGGCGTGCTCGACCACAGCCGCCGCCTGTGGGCCCTGCTGGTGTTCATGCTCTGGCACGCCATCTTCATCGAAGGCCGCCTGTCCCCCGAGGTCCCGGAACCCCACTACCCGGTCCGCCTCTGACGACGTTTCGAAGCGAACGGCCCGTTCACCTCATCCATCGAGGCGAACGGGCCGTCCGCTTTCCACCGGTCGTAAGTGCTTCTCGCCGCTGTAGCGCCTCGAGACGGACCCCGACATCATCTCGCAACGCCGGTGATCGCCCATTGGTGAAATCGAGCAGCCCCATACCATCGATGATATGTCTTGGGGTAACGTGGAACTGGAGCCGGAGATCCGAGGTTGGTTGGAGGGGCTATCCGTTGCGCACTTCTCAACAGCCGCCTTCTACATCGAACTCCTCGCCGAGTACGGACCTCTGCTCAGCGAGCCGTATACCAAGCAGCTTCGCGGCAAGTTACGAGAGCTTCGGTTCTACCTCGACGGGGATCCCGTTCGTGTCACCTACTGGATCGCCTCGGGACGGAGAATCGTGCTCCTCACCGCCTTCCGCAAGACTCGAATGCGGGAGAGCAGGGAGATCGACCGGGCGTGGCGAGCGTTCCGCCGCTGCCTGAGCGAAGGGCACACAGTGGATGAGGACATTGGGGAGTGACGGACGTGGCCGAGTCAGAATGGGAGTCGCTGCGCGATCGCCGCATGGCGGAACCTGGCGCCAGCGAAGCGTACGAAGCTACCCGGATCGCCTACGAACTGGGCCGAACCACTCGTGAGCTTCGTGAGCAGCGGGCTTGGACGCAGTCTCAACTGGCCGAGGCTGCAGGAATGTCCCAGCCCGCAGTGGCACGCTTCGAAGCCGGGGGCACCGTCCCCACCATTCCGCTCCTCGAGCGACTTGCCCGAGCTCTCGGCGTGGAACTGGTCGTGCGGTTCGATTCCAGGAGTTCAGCGGCTTGAACCCCGTGAGTGCGAAAGCCGGTTTTGGGTGGTTTTCGCACTCACGGGGTTTTGGTCAGCCGCAGTGTTCGAAGGGGCTTTCGTAGGCGTTGGAGCCGACCGAGCCGCCCCACTTCACGCAGGTCGCTCCGGCCGCTTGGCGGACCGGGCCCGCGTAGTAGGTGAAGTTGCCGGAGTCCGTCGTCCTCGTCTTGCCCTGGACTTCCAGGAAGGCCGCCGTCGGGGACGCCGTGCCCAGCGAGGTCGACTTCAGCGTCACCACGCAGTTGTTCTGGTTCGAGGCGTTGTAGAGCAGGTAGACCGTGCCCGCTCCGGACAAGCCCTTCGAGTTGATCACGCTGTACCCCGCGCCGCACACCTCGGTCGGCGTGTACGGGTTGCCGCCGCAGTTGTTCTTGCTGGTGAACGACGTCTTGTCGTAGTAGGGCACCGCGACGCCGTTGAGCACCGCCTTGACCGCGACCCCGTCCTGGCGCTGCTCGTAGTGCAGGTGGGGGCCGGTCACGCCGCCGGTGGCGCCCGCCGTGCCGATCTTCGCGCCGAGGGGCACCTGCTGCCCCACCGAGACGTTCTGCGTGGACAGGTGGGCGTAGCGGGTGCGCCAGCCGCTGCCGTGGTCCAGCTCGATCCAGCGGCCGTAGCTGGTGCTGCCCTCGTCGGCGACCCGGGTGACCGTGCCCGCCGCCGAGGCGAGGACCGGCATGCCGGTGATGCCGGACTTCTGGAAGTCCACCGAGTTCGCCGGGTTGTGGCCGCTGAACGTCGCGGCCGTCACGGTGACGCCGCATTCGAAGGGGACCTGGAAGTTCGGCGCGGCGGACGCGGGCGCCTGCCCGAGTCCGACCACGCCCAGCGCTGCGAGCGCGAGTGCCGCCACGCCCGTGCCTAATCGTCGGAACATGAACCACCTCCAGCTGCAAGGGGATTCATGCGACCACGCCAGAACCGGGAAGAACAGACCTATTGGGCGGATTCTTCGTGAATCTTCCCCAACCACACCGCGGTCGCGCCCGGGAGCACGCCGTCCCAGGTCGTTTCGGCATCGCTGCGGCACAGGAGGCGGCCGGGCAGGTCCAGGGCGACCGGTGCGGTGCCGAAGTTGGTGGCGCACAGGAAATCCGAGCCGCGGCGGAAGATCAACACGTCCTCCGGGGCGTCGTCCCACTCCAGCTCACCGTCGCCGAGCGCTGGGTTTTCGCGCCGCAGCGCCAAAGCATCCCGGTACGTGCGCAACACCGAGCCTTCGCTGCGAGCCTGCACTTCTGCGGTCAGCGCCGCCCAGTCCGCCGGCGCGGGCAACCAGCTCTCCCCCGCGCTGAAGCCGAAGGGCGGCCGGTCGCCGGACCACGGGATCGGCACCCGGCACCCGTCGCGGCCCAGTTCCTCGCCACCGGAGCGCTTCCAGATCGGGTCCTGGCGCGCCTCCTCGGGCAGGTCCACCACCTCGGGCAGGCCGAGCTCCTCGCCCTGGTAGACGTAGACCGAGCCGGGCAGCGCGAAGCTGAGCAGCGCCGCCGCGCGGGCCCGCCGCGAGCCGAGTTCGCCGCCGCCGTAGCGGGTCACCGGGCGTTGGACGTCGTGGTTGCCCAGCACCCAGGTGGTGGTCGCGCCGACTTCCGCCGTGGTGGCCAGGGATTCCGCCACCACCTTCCGGAACTCCGCCGCCGACCAGGGCGCTTCCAGCAGCGCGAAGTTGAACGCCTGGTGCAGTTCGTCGGCGCGCACGTAGCGGGCCAGCCGCTCGCTGGTCGACGCCCAGGCCTCGGCCACCCCGATGCGCGCGCCCTGGTAGGAGTCGAAGAGCTGCCGCCAGTCGCGGTAGATCTCGTGCACCTCGTCCTGGTCGAAGTACGGCAGTTCCCCGCGTCCCAGCAGGGAGATCTGCCCGTCGCGGCCGGTGTCGGGCAGGTCCGGGTGCTTGATCATGCCGTGCGCCACGTCGATCCGGAACCCGTCCACGCCCCGGTCCAGCCAGAACGCCAGCACCTTGCGGAAGTCCGCGCGCACCTGCGGGTTCCGCCAGTTCAGGTCGGGCTGCTGCGGGTCGAACAGGTGCAGGTACCACTGGCCGTCGTCGATCCTGCTCCAGGCCGGACCGCCGAAGATCGACTCCCAGTCGTTGGGCGGCAGTTCGCCGTGCTCGCCCCGACCGTCGCGGAACAGGTAGCGGTCGCGCGCCGGGCTACCGGGCCCGGCGTCCAGCGCCTCGGCGAACCACGGGTGCTCGTCGGAGGTGTGGTTGGGCACCACGTCGACCAGGACCCGCAGGCCGAGCTCGTGCGCGCGGGCGAGTAGCGCGTCGAAGTCGGTGAGCGTGCCGAACATCGGGTCCACACCGCAGTAGTCGGCGACGTCGTAGCCGCCGTCGGCCATCGGCGAGGGGAAGAACGGGGTCAGCCAGACGGCGTCGACGCCGAGGTCCACCAAGTGCGGCAGCCGTTCCCGGATTCCGGTCAGATCACCGATGCCGTCGCCGTTGCTGTCGGCGAAGCTGCGCACGTAGACCTGGTAAACGACGGCGTCACGCCACCAACTCGACATTCGCTGCGCCTCCTGCGTGGGTGTTCGGGCCCGGCGCCGTTCAGAGCGACCGGGTGGACTCTCGGACGATCAGGTGGGGCCGGAACATCCGGCTGAAGTCGGTCGAGGCCCGCACCGGCTCGTCCGGGTCGAGCTGCCGGGTCAGCTCGTCGACCGCCGCGGCGGCCATGTCGTGGATCGGCTGGGCCAGCGTGGTCAGGGCGGGCTGGCAGTAGGCGGCCAGCGGGATGTCGTCGAAGCCGACCACCGAAAGGTCCTCCGGCGTGGCCGATCCGCGCCGCTTCGCCTCCCGCATCGCGCCGAGTGCCATGACGTCCGACGAGCACAGCACCGCCGTCGGCCGCGGCCCGTCGAGCAGTTCGCCCATCGCCTGCGCGCCGCCTTCAGCGCCGAACGGCGCGTGCGCGACCAGGTCCGCGCGCGGCTCCACACCGGCTTCTTCCAGCGCCGCCGCCCATCCGGCCCGCTTCATCCGGGACGGCAGCGCGCGGGCCGGACCGCTGACGAAGCCGATGCGGCGGTGGCCGAGCTCCAGCAGGTGCCGCGCTGCGGCGTAGCCGGCCAGGTGCTCGTCGACGGTGATGTCCGGGACGTCGAGGCTCGGCGCGCTGCCGTTGACGAACACCATCCGGACGCCCTCGGCGCGCAACTCCTCGTAGTAGCCCCGGGTTCGGCGCTCGTCGTTGTCCGGGTTGGCGATCTCCGGCGACACGAAGATCATGCCCTCGACACCGCGGGCGACCAGCATCCGGACGTATTCCTTCTCGGTCATCGCCGCCCGCGTGTTGCACAGCAGCGACGAGTAACCCGCCAGCGAGGCACGGCTTTCCAGCGCTTCGGCGAACGCCGGGAAGATCGGGTTGGACAGCTCCGGCACCAGCAGGCCGATGACGCCGGTGCGGCGCAGCGCGCCGGTGCCGCGGGCGGTGTGCGGCATCTGGTTGAGCACTTCCAGGACGCGCTGGCGGGTCTCCTCCTTGATCCCCGCCTTGCGGTTGAGCACCCGGCTCACGGTGGAGACGCTCACCCCCGCCGCCTGGGCGATATCGGCCAGACCCGCCACTGCTCGACTCCCGTCGCGCCGGAACCACTGCTCCCGCAATCCTGCACACGATCGAAAGATTTTGCAAACACTTCGCGACATCGGATCTCGTCCAGATCTCGCCAGATTACTGAACATCTTGACTTGCATCACATCTCGGGTATGCAATTTGACGCCGGATGTTCGCAAAATTTTGCAAACAGGAGGTGTGGGCATGAGATCGAGGGCCACGGTCGGCGTCGCTCTGGGCCTGATCGGTGCGATCGCAGCCGGGTGCGGCGGCAGCAGCGGCAACCCCGACGAGGTCGTCTTCTGGGACACCAGCGGATCGTCGGAGAGCGGTGTGTTCCGCGAGATCGCGGCCGACTGCGCCCGCACCGGCGGTTACCAGGTGCGCGTCGAGGCGGTCTCGTTCGACCAGACCCTGAACAACTACAAGACCGCAGCGCAGGGCGGGCAGGGCCCGGACGTGCTGCGCGCCGACGTCGGCTGGGTCGCCCAGCTCGCGAAGGCCGGGCTGATCAAGGACCTGTCGGACACCCCGTTGGCCGCCGATACCGCCGACTTCCTGCCCACACCGCTGGAATCGACCAAGCACGAGGGCAAGACCTACGCCGTCCCGCAGGTCACCGACGTGCTCGCGCTCTTCTACAACAAGGCGCAGCTGGCGCAAGCCGGCGTCCAGCCGCCGAAGGCATGGGACGAGCTCGAGGCGATCGCGCCGAAGCTCGGCGGCGATCGGGCTCTGTTCATCAACAACGACGAGTACTACGCACTGCCGTTCCTCTACAGCCACGGCGGCGACCTGGTCGACACCAGGACCCGGACCATCACGGTGAACTCCCCCGATGCGGTGCGCGGCCTGCAGACGGCCAAGGACCTGCTCGACGCCGGGGCGGCCCGCACCGCGCTCGACCAGCCGAACTCCTACACCACGATGAAGGCCGCCTTCACCTCCGGCGACGTCGCGATGGTCGTCGACGGGCCGTGGGCGGTCGCGGAATACACCCAGTCCGAGCAGTTCGCCGACCCGGGCAACCTCGGCATCGCGCCGGTCCCCGGCTCCGGCACCTCGCCGGTCGGCGGCCACGATTACGTGATCCGGCAGGGCAGCGACGCCACCGAGAACTCGGTCAAGTTCATCCAGTGCATGAGCAGCACCGAGAACCAGGCGAAGATCGCCGCGCGGCTCGGCCTGCTGCCTACCCGCCAGTCCGCCTACGACGACCCCGCGGTGAAGCAGAACCCGGTGGTTTCGGCGTTCCGGCCGCTGGTGGCCGACACGCACGACCGGCCGTGGATCCCGGAGAACGCCGAGCTGCTCGAGCCGCTGCAGACCGCCTACGGCGACATCCTGTCCGGGCGCAAGGAGACCGGTGCCGCGCTCGACGAGCTCGCGGGCACCTACAAGACCTCCGTCCTCCCCGACTACTCGCAGCGCTGAGGTCGCCATGCGGTTCACGAAAGTGCTCGCACGGCACTGGTTCGCCTACGCGATGGTCCTCCCGGTGGTCGCGGTGCTCGCGCTGCTGGTGGTGCTCCCCCTGGTCCAGGGGCTGTTCTTCGGGTTCACCGACATCAACGACACCAACATCGCCAACCCGGTGCTGGACCGGGATGCCGGCTACGAGTTCGTCGGGCTGGCCAACTTCCTCCACGTGCTGTCCGGGGATCCGGCCTACGGCTCGTTCTGGACGACGCTGGCGCGGACCGTCGTCTGGACCGCGACGTGCGTGTTCTGCCACTACGCGATCGGCCTGGGGCTGGCGATGCTGCTCAACCGGCAGCTGCGGTTCCGCGGGCTGTACCGGGTGCTGCTGATCCTGCCGTGGGCGGTTCCGGTGTTCATCAGCGCGTTCGCCTGGCGGTACCTGTTCAACTCCGAGTACGGGCTGATCAACTGGGCCCTGGAGTCGCTCGGGCTGCCGCCGCAGGTGTGGCTGGGGCAGTCCGACCTGGCGCTGGTGTCGGTGATCGTGGTGAACGTCTGGCTGGGCGTGCCGTTCATGATGGTGGCGCTGCTGGGCGGTCTGCAGTCCATCCCGTCCGACCTGCACGAAGCGGCCGAGATCGACGGGGCGACGCCGTGGCAGCGGTTCGTGCACGTGACGCTGCCCGGGCTGCGGCCGGTGTCGAGCTCGGTGGTGCTGCTCGGGGTGATCTGGACGTTCAACATGTTCCCGGTGATCTACCTGATCACCGAGAACAACCCGCACACCCGGATCCTGGTCACCTACGCCTTCGAGCGGTTCTTCTCCGGTGCGACCAGGGATTACGCGCTCGCCTCGACCTACGGCGTGCTGATCCTCTCGCTCCTGCTGGTGTTCGCCGCCATCTACCGCCGCGCCATGCGCCGGCACGGGGAGGTGCTCTGAGATGTCCATCGACGCGGCCTCGCTGCGCGCCACGACCGCGACGACCCGGACCGCGGTGCGGCGCGAGCGATCCACCGCGGCCAGCATCGGGCTGCACGCGGCGCTCGTGGTGGCGTCGCTGATCGCGGTGTTCCCGGTGTTCTGGGTGCTGGTGGTGTCGTTCAAACCGGACGACAAGGCGATCGAGCCGACGCCGACGCTGTTCGCGGATTCCACAGTGGACAACTACTGGGACGTGCTCTCCGGCGCGAAGGGATCGTTCCTGAGCTGGTTCGGCAACTCGGTGCTGATCGCGGCGCTGACCACCGTGCTCGGGGTGCTGCTGGCGGCGACCACCGCCTACGCGGCCAGCCGCTTCCGCTTCCCCGGTCGCGGCTGGCTGCTGCTGTCGTTCCTGGTCGTGCAGATGTTCCCGTTCGCGGTGCTGATCGTGCCGCTGTACAACATCCTGCTGGCGCTGGGGCTGCAGGGCAGCGCGCTCGGGCTGGTGCTGGTGTACTGCAGCACCGCGATCCCGTTCTGCACCTACATGCTCAAGGGCTACTTCGACGGGATCCCCGGCGAGATCGACGAGGCGGGACGGGTGGACGGGCTCTCGCCGTTCGGCGTGTTCTGGCGCCTGGTGCTGCCGCTGGCCAGGCCGGGGCTGGCGGTGACGGCGTTCTACTCGTTCATCGTCGCGTGGAGCGAAGTCGCCTTCGCCTCGGCGTTCCTGTCCGCCGAGGACCGCTCGAAGACCCTGGCGGTCGGACTGCAGGTCTTCGTCCAGCAGAACCGGGCGGAGTGGGGCCACCTCGCCGCGGCATCGGTCCTGGTGGCGATCCCCGCGGTGGTCGTGTTCTACCTGGTCCAGCGCTTCCTCGTCGGAGGCCTCACCGCGGGCAGCGTCAAGTCCTGACCCGGAGTTCCGCAATTTCAATGGAAATCGGACCTCCGATTTCCATTGAAATTGCGGATGTTGTCC
>NZ_JBEOVY010000136.1:0-18414 GCF_040295745.1 Saccharopolyspora sp. NPDC002686 | reverse complement strand
GGCAGCGAGTCGAGCAGCCGGGCGGTCGCCACGGCGGCGAGCAGGCTGCCCTGGCTGTGCCCGACGATCACGACGCGGGTGTTCGGGTCGGCCAGGTGCTCGGTGGCGCGTTCGGCCAGCTCGGGGATGACCTTCAGCGCGTAGCACGGCGGAACCACGGGGTGCGCCTCGCGCGGCCAGAACAGCACGAGGTCGCAGAGCACACCGAGGTAGCGGGCGGTGTCCCGCTTGCTGGCCGCGAGGAAGACCATCCGCAGCAAACCGGCCGCCAGCGCGGCCAGCGAGGCGACACCGATCCCGACCAGCCAGTCAGTGTCGATCAGCGGCGGGAGCTCCATGGTTCGCGCCACCACCGTCAACGCGGTGCTGACCGCCAGCACCCCGGCGATCACGAGGAGGACGATGTGCGAGTAGCGGCGCTGCAGGTCGGCCCACTTCCAGGCGTTCGCAGCAGCGCGCTGGTCCTCCGGGCGACCGGCGTGCAGCAGGGCGATCTCGTCCGGGATCGAGCTGTCGCCTTCTGTTCGGGTGGTCCGCCACCGCTTCAGCAGCAGCAACGGGATGCCGATGACCGCGGCGATCGCCAGCAGCACGGCGGTGGTGCCCCAGAAGATCGTGACGTCGTCGAACGCGTCGGGGAGCGTCGGTCCCGGGGAGCCGGGGGCGTTGTCGACGACGAGGGTCTGGCGCACGGTGAACGCGAGCCCGGCCCCGAAGCCGTTGCCGAGCATGCAGGCGAACATCAGCACCGGCGCGGACATCCAGCCGCCCGCCCACGGGCGGAGCGGCCGCGGGCAGGTCTTCCAGGTGGACCGCGCCAGCAGCGTGGCCGGGGTGAGCAGGACCGCGACGGCGACGCAGGTGACCACCAGTGCGCTGGTGATCGCGTCGATGGTGGGGCCCGAACCGGGCAGCGGCGCGTTGAGCGGGCCGGGCAGCAGCGCGACCGAGCACAGCAGCAGCGCGGAGGCGGTCATCAGCACGCGCCGCGGGGTGCGGCCGAGCAGGCCTCGCAGCACCTTCTCCTTGCCGTCCGGCTTCATCCGGGCGGGGTCGTCGAGCCCGACCGTGCCCACCACGGAGATTCCGATCAACGCGGCGGCCAGGATCCACCGCGGGTCCGCGGTGGTCAGGAACGGGCCGCCGAGCGCGAGCATCGCCACAGTGGACAGTGCGGCGATCACGTGCAGGGCGCGCAGCGCGGGGGTGTCCGGGTCGGCGACGACGTTCGCGCCGGGCAGCATCGGCGCGCGTGCGGAGTGCTGCGGCTTGTCGGTCTTCCGGGCCGAGACCTGCCAAGACACAGTGGACAGACGATGCATGAGGAGGACGACGAGAACGACCGGCAGCAGAGCCGCCGACGCGCGCAGCACGTCGAGGGACCTGACTGCGCTCGGGACGAACTCGAGGCAAGGCGCGCCGGGGCTCAGGCACTGCGCTGCCACCAGGTCGAGGCTGACCACGGTGATCTGCGCGACGAACAGCATCGTCAGCAGCAGCGCGGACAGTCGCAGCAAGGCGCGCAACACCGTGGAGAGACCGCGGCTGAGCGCGCTGCCGCTGCGGACCGGCGGCAGCATCCAGTGCGCCATGTTCGCCAGCGCGAACGGGAACAGCAGCGCCCAAGTCGCCTTGGCCAGTCCGCCGGAGGTCATCCCACCCCAGACGTAGCCTTCGACGATCCTGGGTACCGAGCGGTCCCCGGTCGAGAGCACCGGTCCGGGCACCGGTCGGCGCAACCGGTCGGCCGGACGCATGATCCGCCCGACGCCGTCACCGGCGACGTCGACCGAAGCGACGGAGTCGGTCAGCTCGTCGCCGGTGGCGCCGAGGATTCCGTGCACCCGCAGCTCGACCACGCGAGTGTCGGGCCCGGGGATTTGCACTGGTTCCTCCCGAGTCGTAGCGATCATCGGTCGATGATCGATTCTCCACGGTTGATCGACGTCTGGCGACCTCTGCCCCGATGATTCTGGTCGCGCGGCGTACCTCCTGTCCCGAGATCGGAGGAGTTCGCATCGACCGGAGTCATGCGGACCGCGGACGAACGTGGCGGGCATCAAGCTCGCGACGACCACATAACGTTGATGAACTGCTGGTCACGGAGTCGCGATGAACATCGCGTGAGTTCGTGGCGGTGTCTGCCGTCGAAGACTCTGCGAATCAGATCACGGCCGAGACGTGCTGGGCTGCTCGTTGGCGTTGCGTTGCCCACGAGCAGCCCAGGTTGATCAGCTCTCCGCCGTCTCCGGCGCAGTAACCAGGTCAATCATCTCCTCGAAGCTTCGGAGCAAGCGGTCTCTCGACGCCTCGTCGAGCTGTGCGAGTCGTGACTCCAATGCGCCGAGCAACCCGTCGTGCACCCCCTCAGTGGGAGTGCCTTCGTAGTACTTGAGGAGTCGTTCCAAATCGCCCAGCTTGCTCGCACGGCTGGGGTCGTCCTGCACCCACCAGAGGAGAGCGGCCTGCCGATCGGGGAACACCTGCGTTCTCAGGTACTGGCGTTCCTGCGCCTTGAGCTCACGAGTGATCATGTTGTTCTCTTGCTCTTGAACGAGCTTCAGGTAGCGGGTGGTCGCGTGTCGATGTTCGTCGGAAACCGCTAGGACGACCTTTCCGTGACCGACCAAGCCGGGCCCGGTCAGCTCAGCCAGCTGGCGATTGATCTCTGCTTCTACCAGCTCGCGCTGCGTGACCAAAGATCGCTGCGTCTGCGCCGTTGCGAGACGGCCTGCTTCTGATTTGATGAAGCTCTCAGGATCGAAGTGCGGAGGGATTTCAGGAAGCACCTGCCACTGCAGATCGAAATTCGCTTCGAAGCAGGATCCGTTGATCGCACCAGGCAGTTGCGTGCTCAGCCGGGCGCCGTACAACTGCCCCGGCAGGTGCCCGAAATGTGGAAACGGTGTTCCGTTGCGGTTGGCGAGCCAGCTCGCGAGTTTGTTGAGTCCGTTGATCAGGATTGGGGTGAATGCCATGACGTTCCCCTGGAGAGCGTGTTACGAGTCTGCGCGACGGGACTGGTTGAAAGATCTGAGGAGGTCTTCGACCTTTCGCTGGGTTGGGTCGACACGGCGCAACCGCATGAGCAGGTCGCGCAACACGTCTGATCGGGCGGCGTTGCCGTCTGCCCAGCGGCGGGCTGCGTGCTCGAGCTGGGCTGCACGTCGTCCGGACGACGCAGCTGCACTCGTCAACATCGCCAGAATCTGGTCCGAGTAGGTGCCGTTCAGGGCGTTGCCCAGCCATGTGCTGACGGCTTCGTGCCACAGGTTGTGGACGCGCGGAGGTCCAGTGGGCAGGAGATCCATGGCATTTCGCCAGCAGGCTCGAAGATGGCAGTTTTCGTCTTCCGCGAGTGCCGGACGGGTGAAGGGCTCTTGCGCGAGTAACAGGAAGATGACCGTTCCGTCTTTGCGCGCAGGTGAGGAGGCGGGATATTCGCACCAAGAGCGAACTCTGGAAAGCACACCTGGCGCCGTTCGTTCTGCGCCTGCGAGCGAGCGCACGGCTTCGGCACCCAGCGCTGCGACGCGCTCGTTGGAGATAGAGGCCGTGAGATAGCGAAGCCTGGTCAGGCAAAGCTGCAGATCAACCTGCGCCAGGTCGCCGCCGCAAACCGATGCGACGACCGCGGCCAGGGCTGCGGTTGGCGAGTTGCTGGCCCACTCCTTCAGCGCGGTCCGAGTCCGCCGCCCGAGGACTGGGTCGAGAGCGCAGTTGGTCAGGAGCCGTGCCGCCGTTTCCGGTTTTTGCGGTGCCCAGGAGCGGGCGATGTCGAGGATCACATCGGGATCGTTGAACTCGGAGGCCACTGCGAGCAGTCGATCGCTCAGCGCATCGATCAGCTCCGGGGCAAAGCGTTTGCGAAGGCGGGCCGGCAACTGGCTGAGCCATTCCAGCACGGTTCTGCGTAGCCACGGCTGGTCGAGCCACACATAGCTGAAGATGGCGTCGGCGAAGCCGGGTCTGCTGAAGCCGAGCCGGTGGCTGTGCAGTTGCGCGTGCATCTGTTCGAGTCGGCTGAGCAGGCCGTGCGCGGCGAAGGGGGGAAACGCCGTTGATCCGGATATGCGTACCAGTTCACCGGCTTCTTCTGCGATGACGAAGGAGGGCGCTCCGTCGAGGGCGGCAAGGGCCACGAACAAGGCTCGGTCTTCGGTGGCCTCGTGATTGCGGTACCACTCGCCCACCTCGGCTTGCCAGGAGTGAAAGCCTGCGGTGATGTCGGGCTGCAATTCGGCGAGCGGTTGATGAGGCGAGACGCAGCCGAGATCTCGGATCAGCTCTGCCAGCACTCGGGCCCGGTTCGGGCTCACGTTCTCCAGGAGAGCATGGAGCGGGGTACTGCTCTGGCGGCGGATGACGTCGATGGCCTCAAGAACCGCCGTCGCGGGATTTGCCACAGCCTCGAGGTGTTTGATCAGCACCTCAGCGTTGTCCGGCGCGTCCAGCCAAAAGACACTTTCCGGATCCGTCCGGAGTTCCGCGAAGTCGTTCCTGGATTCGGGCGGTGCGATCACCACTGCTCGACTCGAAGTCCGGTCGAGGTCCTCCTCCAGGGCCGCCAGCTGGTCCAGGACTTTGCCCGAGGACATCTCAGAGGTTCGGCGAAGATCGATGAGTAGGCCGCAACGATCGTCGAGGTAGTCCGCGAGCATCAGGTCGGACTCGACGGTTACCAATCGCGGAGCGGTTTGCGCCTCGTACAGGAGCATGGTCGCGGCGGTGTGCAGCCCGCTGTTCGCTTCGCCCGTTATGACGATTCGACGGTGTTTGCGCAGTTTCTTGAGCGCGTCCGGGTAGGTGGTGGGAGGTTCGAAGACTTGCGCTAGCCAGGACAACCAGCTGTGGTCGTATCGGCTTCTGGCGAGCAGCTTCTTCGAGCCCTGGGTGTAGTTGTACGTGTAGTTGTTGTCGCCGTGGTGTTCGGCGGACACGGGACTCTGGCTCGCAGTTTCGATGGCGTTGTCCATCGTGGTCATCGCACATCACCGATCTAGTTGCCGAAGTTGTTGTCGCCGAAGTGCTCGCGCGCGATCGCGCTCCGCTCCATGCTGGTGATCTGCACAGCCTGGGACGTCCCCGGCGTTGGCCTCGCCGTCACATCGCTGCCGATCTGGCTGACGTCGACGGGGGAGATCCCCTCGATGTCCACGAGCTCGTCGAGCGACACCGAGGGGCACGGGATGTGCAGCCAACCGGCGTCGTGGAAGTTCTTGACGGCTACCGTGTTGCGTGCGAACTGGGTGGGCCGAAGCTTCGTGTAGTCGGCTTGGACGACATCGGTGAATACCCGCTGCGAGAGGATCACCGCGAGGAACGTGGTGTCCGGGTCGGACTTGCTGAGCACTCGGCGGACCGGCTGAGAATCCAGCAATCGGTGCGTCTCGTTCATCGGCGTTGCCAGCCCGCTGTCCGGGATCGGGCCCACGTGGATGCTCGCCCGCAGCCGCATGCGCAGATCACGGCTACGGGCTCGCACCACTTCGTCGTGGGTTTCCAGCACGTCCTGCAGCTCGCGGAGGAATGGATCCACGAGGAACGGGGTGTCCACCGCGTCTACGCCGAAGTAGTAGCCATCGCCGGTCGAGGTCCCGAACAACCGCGTCTTCCACAGGCGGGACATGTTGCATTGTTCGAGTGCGTGCGCCAACAGCTGGGGAATTTCTTGCCCGAGCTGTTCCTGGTGGGCGCTCGGTGCGTCGCTGAAGCCTTTCGCATCCACTGCGAACACTGCGCGGTACGGCGGAAGCTGTCTGCTGCGGCGAGGGTGCGTCACAGCTGGATTCGTCATGTCGAGCCGCCCTTCAGAGCTTGGTTCCGATACGGGACGAGCTTCGAAGGGCGGTCAGCAACGCCGAGTCCGAAATCGGACCCCGCGAGAAGTGTGCTGCATCACTCCGAATCGTTGTGGTGGATCTCGTCGGCAAGTGCGCTGGGGACGAGTAGGTCCACTCCGCCGACTTCGGTGCGCAGCAAGCCCTGTTCGCGGAAGTGACCGATCGCAGCCTTCACCGAGCTGGGGGCGACCCCCAGCAGCTCAGCCATCTCTTTCTGATAGAGCGGAATGAAGGTGGTGGGGGATGCCATCGCGGCCAGCCGCATCAGCAACCAGGCGACTTTGGAGCGGACCGAGATGCCCGAGAGCTCGGAAACCATCGTTCTGTTCCAGCGCAGTTTGGCGCTCAAGTAGCGGGACAAGGTCGTTTCGAGGCGGTGCCGGCTCAGGAAAGCGACGAATGTTGTTCCGCGCACGAGTCTCGCTCTGCACTCGGTGACTGCGTATACGCTCGCTGACCTGCGTGCGCCATCGATCGCGGATAACTCGCCCAAGGTATCGCCCGGGCCACGTACAGCGATCAAGGTCTGCCCGTGGCCCGGGCGAGCTGCGACCACCTTGCAGACACCTTCGACGACCGCCAGCACGAAAGTGTCCTCGGAGTTCTCCTGTAGCAGGGCCTCGCCCGGGCGGTACAGCTGAGGTGAGCCGATGCTGAGCAGCTCGTGCCAGACGGGGGCGGGTAGTTGGTCGCGGAACGTGCGGTAGTGGAGGTAGTCAGTGCTGGTCACGTTCCAGGACTTTGCAGCGGTACCGCGCCCGCCGGGCTGGATCAGATCAACTGAACCCGGATGGCCGCTGCTCGGGCACTCTCCGTGTCGCCGCTCATCCGGCGGCGGTGATCTCCGGTTCGTGGCGGACGGGGAAGTTGACCGAGTTCGCGATGTAGCACTTGCGGTGGGCCTGCTCGTGCAGTTCGCGGGCCTTGGGCAGGGTGGCCGGATCGGCGATCTCCACCTTCGGGCGGAGCACGACTTCGGTGAAGTGGCCGCCGGTTTCGGGCACCTCGACCATGGTCGCGCTCGCTTCGTCCCGGTAGGAGGTGACCACGACGCCGGAAGCGCTGCACAGCCCGAGGTACCAGAGCATGTGGCACTCGGAGAGCGCCGCGACCAGGAAGTCCTCCGGGTTGGGCAGTTTCGGGTCACCGCGGAACGCGGGATCGGCCGAGGCCGTCAGCTGCGGCTTGCCGTCGATCTCCACCACGTGCTCGCGGCTGTACCCGCGGTAGGAGGCAGTGCCCTCACCGGTGTTGCCGGTCCACGTCACCGTCAGCTGGTACGAGTGAGTCTTCTGCATGCAACGTGTATACAGGCGAACTGGCTGGCAGCAAAGCGAATTCACGTGCTTCGGAGCAGATCGGGGGAGGCCGTCGGGAGGTCCGCGGCGCTCGACTACCGTCGATGCCGTGGGTCGACTAATCGTCATCGAGGGCTTGGACGGTGCGGGCAAGCGCACGTTCGCCAACGGCATCACCGCGGAGCTCACCGCCCGCGGCCACTCCGTGGCGCGCGCCGCGTTCCCGCGCTACACCGAGGACATCCACGGTGAACTCATCGGCGAGGCGCTGCGCGGTGGTCACGGCGACCTCGGCGACTCCGTCTACGGGATGGCCGTGCTCAATGCGCTCGACCGCCGCGCCGCGGCAGCCGCGCTCCGCGACGACCTCCGCGCCCACGACGTCCTGCTGCTCGACCGCTACGTCGCCTCGAACGCCGCCTACGGCGCCGCCCGGCTCCACCAGGACAGCAGCGGCGACTTCGTTGCCTGGGTCCAGGAGCTCGAGGTGTCGCGCTTCGCGCTGCCCAAACCGGATCTGCAGATCCTGCTCCAGGTTCCGACCGAGGTGGCGGCCCGCCGGGCCGAGCACCGCGAACGGACCGAAGTGGACCGTCAGCGCGACAACTTCGAATCGGACGCGGAACTGCAGCAGCGCTGCGGCGAGGTCTACGCGCAGCTCGCGGCGGCCGGCTGGTGGTCGCCGTGGCTGGTGGTCGACGGTTCCGGCCAGGTCGACTTCGCCGGGATCGTCGACGAGCACGTCCTCGCCTGACCAGCGGGCCGGGCTGGGCGGCTCAGATCACCCGGCCACTGCTCCGTTCGGCGGTATGAACTGGGCTTTCCCGGGTATCAACGGTCCGACCTGCGGTGACGATCTGCGGGTGCGTGCACGGCAGGAGATGCAGAAGTGCAACCATGTTGGGCATGAAGGCACGCGTGCTCGTGGTGGACGACGATCCGGCCCTGGCCGAAATGCTGACCATCGTGCTCCGGGGAGAGGGGTTCGAGACCGCCGTCGTCAGCGATGGCACCAAGGCGATGCCTGCCCTGCGGGAGCTCAAGCCGGACCTGGTCCTGCTGGACCTGATGCTGCCGGGGATGAACGGCATCGACGTCTGCAAGGCCATCCGCACCGAGTCCGTCGTGCCGATCGTGATGCTGACCGCCAAGAGCGACACCGTCGACGTGGTGCTCGGTCTGGAGTCCGGCGCCGACGACTACGTGGTCAAGCCGTTCAAGCCGAAGGAACTGGTCGCCCGGCTGCGCGCGCGGCTGCGCCGCACCGATGCGGAACCGGCCGAGGTGCTGACCATCGGCGACGTGACCATCGACGTGCCCGGTCACGAGGTGACCAGGGACGCCCAGCCGATCGCGCTGACCCCGCTGGAGTTCGACCTGCTGGTGGCGCTGGCCCGCAAGCCGCGCCAGGTGTTCACCCGCGAGGTCCTGCTGGAGCAGGTCTGGGGCTACCGCCACGCCGCCGACACGCGCCTGGTGAACGTGCACGTCCAGCGCCTGCGGTCGAAGGTGGAGCGGGACCCGGAGCGCCCCGAGGTCGTGCTGACGGTCCGCGGTGTCGGCTACAAGGCCGGCCCTCCGTGATCCGGTAACCGGACCTGGAGCGCCTGCTCGCCGAGCGGGCGCTCTTCGCATGTCGCGGGCCGGTGCGGTCCGCGGATCGACCCTTTGACACAGTTGCCGACCGGGGTCGTAGTCGTGGAGGGCGACGGTTGCCGTGAACGTGTGGACGCGTCGGAGCCGCTGGGTGCGGTGGCTGGTGAGTCGTGTCCGGGAAGAGGTCCGCGACCGCTGGCGCCGCTTCGAGGCGGTCTGGCGCCGCTCGATGCAGCTGCGCGTGGTCGTCAGCACCCTCGCTCTCTCGCTGGCCGTGGTGATCGTGCTGGGCATGGTGCTGCAGTGGCAGATCACCTCCCAGCTGCTGAACTCCAAGGAAGAGGCCGCGCTCACGCAGGTCGACACGAGCCTGCCGATCCTCGAGCGCGAGCTCACCGCGGTCGACCCCAACTCCGACAGCGTGTCCGAGCAGCTCAAAGCGGCGCTGAACCGGCTGACGACGTCCTCCTCCGGCCAGTCCACGACGGAAACGGTGGCGGGCGCGTTCACCCCGGTGCTGGTCGACGGGCTCGCACCGGTCGACCGCAGCGAGCAGCCGTTCGCCGGTCCGGTGAGCGACGTGCCGGACGACCTGCGCCTGTTCGCCGAACGAGGCCAGCTCGCGACCAAGATCAAGACCGTGGCCCGGGACAGCGGCCCGGTCACCATGCTGATCGTGGGCACGCCGGTCGGCAGCGCCACCCGGTCGCTGCAGCTGTACATGATGTTCCCGCTCACCGCGGAGCAGGAGACCCTCCGCGTCGTGCAGCAGACCTTGCTGGTCAGCGGTGTGGTGCTGCTGGTCCTGCTGGGGCTGATCACGAACTTGGTGACCCGCCAGATCGTGCGGCCGGTGCGGCAGGCCGCGCAGATCGCCGAGCAGCTCGCCGAGGGTGACCTGGACAAGCGCATGCGCGTGATCGGCGAGGACGACGTCGCCCGCCTCGCCGAGTCGTTCAACGAGATGGCCGACAGCCTCAAGCAGCAGATCACGCAGCTGGAGGAGTTCGGCCTGCTGCAGCGCCGGTTCACCTCCGACGTCTCGCACGAGCTGCGCACCCCGCTGACGACGGTGCGGATGGCCGCCGACGTGCTGCACGCCTCCCGCGAGCAGTTCCCGCCCGGCCTGTCCCGCTCCACGGAACTGCTGGTCGACGAGTTGGACCGCTTCGAGCTGCTGCTGGGCGATCTGCTGGAGATCTCCCGCCTGGACGCCGGCGTGGCGGACCTGTCCGCCGAGCAGGTCGACCTGGTCGAGCTGGCGGAACGCTCGGCGGAGGCATTGCGCCCGATCGCCGACGACGGTGGCGTCGAGCTGCGGGTGATCGTGCCGTCCGGCGGTGACGGCGAGCTGTCGATCGTCGCCGACGCCCGCCGCCTCGAGCGGATCATGCGCAACCTGGTGGCCAACGCGATCGACCACGCCGAGGGCGGACCGGTGGAGATCCGCTTCGGCAGCAACGAGAAGGCCGTCGCGGTGACCGTCCGGGACTACGGCGTCGGGCTGCGCTCCGGTGAGGCCGAGCTGGTGTTCACCAGGTTCTGGCGGGCCGACCCGTCCCGGAACCGGCGCACCGGCGGCACCGGGCTGGGCTTGTCGATCAGCCTGGAGGACGCCCGGTTGCACGGCGGCGACCTGGACGCCTGGGGCGAGCCGGGCGAAGGGTCGTGCTTCCGCGTCACCTTGCCCCGGCGGCCGGGTGCGGAGTTCGACAGCAGTCCGCTGCCGCTGCCCGGCACCCGCCGCATCGCCGCGCCGGAAGCGCTGCTGGCAGCCTCGGTGGAGCGGCCGCAGGACGCCGAAGCCGGTGATGGCGAGATCCACGATCGGGGTCCCGCCCGGCTGTCCGAGGACACCTGGGAGGACGAATGATGGGAGGCCGGGTCACCCGCTGCCTGGCGGTGCTCTCCGCGCTGCTGCTCCCGCTGACCGCGTGCGCGTCGATCCCGGAGGAATCGGATCCGGTCGCCGTGCGGGAAGCCGACGAGCGCAACTCGACCGCCGAAGTGACCCCGCCGCCCGACAACCTCGACCCGTTGGCCCTGGTCCGCCGGTTCGTGGACTCCGCATCCCCGGCCAGCAACCACGAGGCGGCCCGGATGCACCTCGCCGAGGCGCAGGCCAAGCAGTGGTTGCCGACGCCCGGTCTGCTGATCGTGGACAACGTCGACACCATCCCGGCCCAGCAGTCGGGCCCGCTGCCCGACGGCGTGCAGATGGTGACGTTGCAGGCGGACAAGGTCGGCCGTCTGCTGCCGGACTCCTCCTTCGTGCCGGACGTCGGCGAGTACGAGGCCAACGTGCGGGTCGAGCGCCAGCGCGATGGGAAGTGGCGGATCACCACGCCGCCGCCCGAGATGGTGGTCAGCAAGAACGCGTTCAGCAGCGTCTACCGCTCGGTGCCGATCTACTTCCTCGACCACGACTCCACCGGCGTCGTGCCGGACGTGCGCTACGTGGCCTCCCAACCGGCGAGCACGCTGCCGCGCCGGGTCATCGACCTGCTGACCGCCGGTCCGTCGGACGGGCTGCGCTCGGCGCTGCACACCGCCATCCCGCCGGGGGTGCGTCCCCGGACGAACACCAGCGAGGCCACCGGCGACGGTGCGCTGGAGGTCAACCTCAGCAAGCTCGGCGACGTCTCCGACGATTCGCGGTGGCTGATCGCGGCCCAGGTCGTGTTCACCTTGCAGAAGGTCAGCAACGCTCGGGTGCGGTTGCAGGAGGAGGGCATGCCGCTGCTGTCGTCCGCGCAGGACCTGCGGCCGACCGACCTCACCAAGTTCGAGATCGACAACGTGCCGCGCCAGGATCTGGGTGGGCTGGCCGTGATCGACGAGCGGCTCAGGCGCTTGGACAGCAGCGCCGATCCGGTTCCCGGGCCGGCCGGGTCCGGTGAGTACCAGGTGTTCCGGGCGGGTCAGTCGCCGGACGGGCGCAAGATCGCCGCGGTGACCCGGCGGAGTCCGGACGAGGTCGCGCTGCGGGTCGGGCCGTACGGCGAGGCCCTCGCCGAGCTGGGGCCGGTCGGCAGCTTCATGAGCAAGCCGACCTGGCGCGGGAGCTCGGAGGTGTGGACCGTCGTCGGCGGTCGCGACGTGATCCGGGCCCGCAGCAGCGCCGGCGGCTGGTCGGTGGAGAGGGTCGACTCCCAGCAGTTCACCGAGGGGCGGCCGATCACGGACCTGCGGTTGTCCCGGGACGGCACCCGGGTCGCTGCGGTGATCGACGGGCGGCTGGTGATCGGCGCGGTGTCCGATCAGGACGGTGCGGTCGTGCTGCAGCGCCCGATCGCGCTGCCCGCCCCGCAGAACGCGCAGATCTTGGGCCTGGAGTGGCGGGACAAGGAGTCGCTGGCGGTGATCACCGACAGCAACAGCTCCCCGGTGTACGAGGTGTCGGTGGACGGCTTCCTGTGGAAGGCCTACACGTCGGCGAACCTGGGCCAGCCGATGAAGACGGTCACCGTGGGCCCCGGTCCGACGGTGATCGTCGCCGACCGCAGCAACATCTGGTCGTCCCGCGATCCGAACGACGTGTGGTCCTTGCTGGAGCCGCGCATCGGCAGCAGCTCCGTGCCGTTCTTCCCCGGCTGACCAACATCAACACCGGAACCGTCGCCGGCGACCGCGCGTCACCGACCTCGACCGAGCTCGTGACCATCGACCAGGTGATGGGGAGTTCTACCCGGCGATCAGCGCCCGACACTCGTCGGTGAGTCGGCGGGCCGTTCCGCGCAATGCTCTGCGGATGCGCGCTTCCTGGCTCCGCGACGGGCGTTCCGGACTGATCGACCTGCTGCTGCCGCTGCACTGCGCGGGCTGCGGCACGGCGGGCACGGCGTGGTGCCCGGACTGCTCCCGCGAACTCGGCGGACTCCACCGCGTCGAACGCCCGCTGCTGCCGCCCGAACTACCGGTGTACGCGCTCGGGCGCTACCGAGACGCGGCCCGCCGCGCGATCCTGGCCTACAAGGAGTCCGGCCAACGCCACCTCGCCGACCCGCTGGCCGGGCACCTGGTCACCGGACTGCGCGCGATCACCGCGGAGCACCAGCTCGACCACCGCTGGTGCCTCGTGCCCGCACCGTCCCGGGCCATCGCCGCCCGGCGCCGCGGCGGCGCGCACGTGCTCCGCATCGCGCACCGGATGTCGGCCCTGCTCACCGCTCGGGGCTGGCCCACCCAGGTGGCGGACTGCCTGGTGACCGCGCGCGGAGCGGCGGACTCGACCGGGCTGGATGCGGCCGAACGGGTGCGCAACCTGTCTGGCCGAGTGCTGGTCCGGAACGGTCGAATTCCGCCTCCAACAGCGCAACTGGTCCTGATCGACGACGTCATCACCACCGCGGCGACCGTCGCGGCCTGCTCGGAAGTGCTCGGAACCGCAGGTCGGGCGTTCGGAGCGGTGCTGAGCCTGACCGCGACGGCGGGTTGAGACGAACGAGTGAATCACCGCTGCGCGGGCGAACCTGGGGAACTTCTCCCGCCGCGCACACGTTTTCCGTTTGTGAGCAGGCAAATTCCGCCCCCGCCGCGACTTCGCGAGGTGCACTCGCGGGGAGCGGCCGAACGGGTGAAAATCCGGGGTGGAGAGTCCTTGCGAGCACTGTCCGCGCACGCTTCGTGCGTGCTTCGAACGGTGGCACCAATCACTCTCGGTGGCCGCTTGACTTCGCCCGACCCGGGGGGTGTCACAAATCGGTAAACCGAGCTAACGTGCCTGTCAATCCAGCCAACCCCTGGCGGAGGGAAGGAGCGACATCCCATGTCCCTGGCGCCGGAAGCGAGCTGACGCGCAGCCTGGCGCCACGCACCTCTCCTACGGAATCGGAGGTCGTGAATGGATATCGTCGTCAAGGGTCGCAACGTCGAGGTTCCCGAGCACTACCGGGACCACGTCAACACCAAGTTGACCCGGCTTGAGCGGTACAACAAGAAGGCAATTCGGGCGGATGTGGAGCTCTTCCACGAGCGCAACCCCCGCCAGGCCAAGAACTGCCAGCGAGTCGAGATCACCCTGGTTGGCAAGGGCACGCCGGTGCGCGCAGAGGCCTGCGCCGGCGACTTCTACGCCGCGCTCGACGCAGCAACGACCAAGCTGGAGAGCCGTCTCCGGCGTATGCACGACCGTAGAAAGGTGCACTACGGACAGCACAACCCGACTTCCGTGGCAGAGGCGACCGCAGCGATGGCGGACCGGCCCGTCGTGATGGGCTCCGGAGCGGCCGAAGGCCGCACCCAGCTGCTCGAAGCGCCCCAGGAAGCACCCGAGTACAGCGCCGAAGTTCCCGGGCAGCGCATGGCCGAGGACGGTTACGAACCGGGCAGCATCGTCCGGGAGAAGGAGCACTCGGCCAAACCGATGACGGTCGACCAGGCCCTCTACCAGATGGAACTGGTCGGACACGACTTCTACCTCTTCTCCGATGCCGACAGCGGTAGGCCGAGCGTGGTCTACCGGAGGAAGGGATTCGACTACGGAGTGATCAGATTGGCGGACGCCCTGTAGGGCGAGTCTGCGCCAACGCCGACCCGAACGGCTGTCCCCCGCGTACCGTGGTTCGCGGGGGACAGCTGCGTGTGCGCGGGTCCGCCACCCGACCCCGCACCGGATGGCCCGTCCCCGCCACCAGCTCTAATACGATGGCCACAAAGCGTCCGTGACGGACGCGTCACGATCAGCTAGTGAGGTCGACCGGATGGTCCTGTCCCGACTGCTCCGCGCCGGCGAGGGCAAGATGCTCAAGCGCCTGCGCGCCATCGCAGCGCACATCAATGAGCTCGAAGGCGACGTAGCCGCTCTGTCCGACGCCGAGCTGCGGGGCAAGACCGACGAGTTCAAGCGCCGCCACGCCGACGGGGAATCGCTCGACGAGCTGCTGCCGGAGGCCTTCGCGGTCGCTCGCGAAGGCGCCAAGCGCACCCTCGGCCAGCGCCACTACGACGTGCAGCTGATGGGTGGTGCGTCGCTGCACCTGGGCAACATCTCCGAGATGAAGACCGGTGAGGGCAAGACCCTCACCTGCGTGCTGCCCGCCTACCTCAACGCGATCACCGGCAAGGGCGTGCACGTCGTCACGGTCAACGACTACCTCGCCCGGCGCGACGCCGAGTGGATGGGCCGCGTGCACCGCTTCCTCGGCCTGGAGGTCGGCGCGATCCTCGCCGACATGACCCCGGACCAGCGACGCCAGGCCTACGCGGCGGACGTCACCTACGGCACGAACAACGAGTTCGGCTTCGACTACCTGCGCGACAACATGGCTTGGAGCCTCGCCGACTGCGTGCAGCGCGGGCACAACTACGCCATCGTCGACGAGGTCGACTCCATCCTGATCGACGAGGCCCGGACGCCGCTGATCATCTCCGGCCCCGCGGACCAGTCGTCCCGGTGGTACCAGGAGTTCGCCCGGCTCGCCCCGATGCTCAAGCGCGACGAGCACTACGAGGTCGACGAGCGCAAGCGCACCGTCGGCGTCACCGAAGAGGGCGTTTCGATCATCGAGGACCAGCTCGGCATCGAGAACCTCTACGAGGCCGCGAACACCCCGCTGGTCGGCTACCTGAACAACGCGCTCAAGGCCAAGGAGCTCTACAACCGCGACAAGGAGTACATCGTCCGCGACGGCGAGGTGCTGATCGTCGACGAGTTCACCGGCCGCATCCTGGCCGGGCGCCGCTTCAACGAGGGCATGCACCAGGCGATCGAGGCCAAGGAAGGCGTCGAGATCAAGGCCGAGAACCAGACGCTGGCCACGATCACGCTGCAGAACTACTTCCGCCTCTACGACAAGCTCGGCGGCATGACCGGTACCGCCGAGACCGAGGCGGCCGAGTTCCACACCACCTACAAGCTCGGCGTGGTGCCGATCCCGACCAACGAGCCGCTGGCCCGCGTGGACCAGCCCGACCTGGTCTACAAGACCGAGCCGGCCAAGTTCGAGGCGGTCGCCGAGGACATCGAGGAACGCCACCAGGCCGGGCAGCCGGTGCTGGTCGGCACCACCAGCGTCGAGCGCTCCGAGTACCTGTCGAAGCTGCTGACCAAGAGGGGCGTCCCGCACAACGTCCTCAACGCGAAGAACCACTCGCGGGAGGCCGCGATCATCGCGGAGGCCGGCCGCAAGGGCGCCGTCACCGTCGCCACCAACATGGCCGGTCGCGGTACCGACATCGTGCTGGGCGGCAACGTCGACCACCTCTCCGACGCCGAACTGCGCTCCCGCGGCCTGGACCCGGTGCAGAACCGCGAGGAGTACGAGGCCGAATGGCCCGCGGTCGTGAAGAAGATCAAGGCGCAGGCCGAGGCCGAAGCCGAGGAGGTCCGCGCCAGCGGTGGCCTCTACGTGCTCGGCACCGAGCGCCACGAGTCCCGGCGCATCGACAACCAGCTGCGCGGTCGTTCCGGCCGTCAGGGCGACCCGGGCGAATCCCGGTTCTACCTGTCGCTGGGCGATGAGCTGATGCGGCGGTTCAACGCGGCCATGGTCGAGACGGTGATGACCCGCCTCAAGGTGCCCGACGACGTGCCGATCGAGCACAAGATGGTCAGCCGCGCGATCCGCAGCGCGCAGACCCAGGTCGAGCAGCAGAACATGGAGATCCGCAAGAACGTCCTCAAGTACGACGAGGTCATGAACCAGCAGCGGACCGTCATCTACGACGAGCGGCGCCGCGTGCTGGCCGGTGAGGACCTGCAGGAGCAGGTCAACCACATGCTCAGCGATGTGGTCACCGCCTACGTCGACGCGGAGACCGCCGAGGGCTACTCCGAGGACTGGGACTTCGAGAAGCTCTGGACCGCGCTGAAGACGCTCTACCCGGTGGGCCTCGACTGGGAGGAGCTCGTCGACTCCGACGAGGACCTCACCAAGGAGCGGCTGCTCGAGCTGGTCATCGACGACGCGCGCGCGGCTTACGCCAAGCGCGAGGCCGAGGTCGACGGGAAGGTCGGCCCGGGTGCGATGCGCGAGCTGGAGCGCCGGGTCGTGCTCAGCGTCCTGGACCGCAAGTGGCGCGAGCACCTCTACGAGATGGACTACCTCAAGGAGGGCATCGGGCTGCGCGCGATGGCGCAGCGCGACCCGCTGATCGAGTACCGCCGCGAGGGCTTCGACATGTTCGGGGCGATGCTGGAGGCGCTCAAGGAGGAGTCCGTCGGGTTCCTGTTCAACGTCCAGGTGGAGGCTGCCGAGCCGGAGCCCGCGCCGGAGCAGCCCGCCGTTCCGGTCTCGGTGAGCCAGGCCGGTAGCGGTGCCGCCCCCGACGTCCAGCAGACCCCGCCGCCGGCCCCGCAGCCGAAGCGGGCCCGCCCGGCATCGGCCGGACCGGCGCTGAGCCAGCTCGGCGGTGCGTCGGCGCCCGCGGGGGAGAACGTCCCCAGCGCACTGCGCGGCAAGGGGCTCGGCACTCCGGGCCAGCAGCGGCTGAGCTACTCCGGTCCGAACGAGACCGGTGGCGTCGAGACCAGCAGCGACGGCGAGCAGGGCCCGGAGGGTCGCGGCGGCACTCGCCGCGAGCGCCGGGCGGCTGCTCGCGCTGACGCGAAGAAGAACCGGCGGCGCTGATCAGAGCAGGGACAGGCGGGTGCACACCCAGCGCCCGCCGCCCCGCTCGATCCGCAGCACCAAGGCCCGGACCCGGTCGTTCGTTCCGACGACCATGCACGCCTCCACCGCGAACTCGGTGATCGGGCAGGCGTGCACGGAACGAACCCGGTGGTCCGGGCCTCGTGCTGCGTCCAGCCGGGTGGTGAGCAGCAGCCTGGCGACTCGCGAGGAAACGCAGGTGCCGATGTCGGACACGGTCCGCCGGCCGGAGAGCGCGTCGAACACGAACCCGCCGACGGACGTCGCGACGGAGATGGCGCTCCGTTCGTCCAGGTCCTCGACGGCGGGTGGCGCGGGCGGGGCATCGGGTGCGAGGACTGCGGTCATGGGACCTCCGTGTCTCGGTGGAAGAACTCCTCGCAGTACTGAGGAACCAACCCCCGGAATCAGGTCACTTTTCGCTGCGATCCGCTCGATCGTGTGAGCTACCGTGCTGCCCGTGGAACTCACGGGACTGCTCCTGGACTACGCCGGAGTGCTCGACGATCCGGGTCGGGACTCCGCGGACGTGCCGCCGCTGCTCGAAGTGGCGCGCCACGCTCGCCGGGGCGGGATCCGCACGGCAGTCGTCTCCAATGCCAGTGGACTGCCGGACCCGCGAGTCGCGGACGACTTCGACGCGATCGTCCTCTCCGGAGCGGTGGAGGTCGCGAAACCGAGTCGCGAGATCTACCTGTTGACCGCTCGCCGTCTGGGGCTGGAACCGCAGCAGTGCGTGTTCGTCGACGACCTCCACCGGAATGTCGTCGGAGCGGTGGAAGCGGGAATGGTCGGAGTGCACCACCGGGACGTCGAATCCACGCTCGAGGAGCTGACCGTCCTCTTGGGCCTCGAAATGCCACCTGACCTGGCGATTTCCCGTTAAAGGGGGGTGGTGTTCAGGGGGCGTTTCGGGGTGTGTAAAGTTATCCAGGTCAGCGCGACACGGGCCGGGAAAACCGGGCCAGGCCTGACGCGGGGTCAAAACCCGGTCTCCACAAACGAGTGGTAGCCTGGCTTGGCTTCACGACGAAGACTTTGAAAATGCGATTCGCTTCGCGGTTGATAACTTCAGAGCTGGTTCGG
>NZ_JBEOVY010000135.1:0-18719 GCF_040295745.1 Saccharopolyspora sp. NPDC002686 | reverse complement strand
TGTTGTGTGGTGTGCTCTTCCGTTGAGATCCGCCGTGGGTGGGTTCCGCAGTTTCAATTGAAACTGCGGATTCGCGAGCCAGGACGGCCCGCCCATCCGGGTGATGAGCGGGCCGTTGCGGGGTGGGTCAGCGACCGGCGTAGTCGTCGCGGGCCGTGATCGCGATGTCCGGGTGGTCGGAGAAGATCCCGTCGATGCCGGTGTCGAACAGCGCCTTGAAGAAGCCGAAGACGTCGCCGAAGGCCTTCGGGTCGTCCGAGGACTGGAAGTCCTTCGGCAGGAACTTGTTCTCCGCCCGCACGGTGTAGGGCACGACCTCGAGGCCGGCCGCGTGCGCGTCGGCCACCACCGGCGTCGGCTCGCCCAGGTACCCGTCGTCCTCGACCGGCAGGACGACCTTGGTGTCCGGCCCGATCACGTCCGCGTACCCGGCGATCTCCTTCAGCCCCTCCGGCTTGACCAGGTCGGCGTAGGTGCGCGGGTCACCGGACTCGATGAAGTCCTGCGGCGCGCCGCTGTTGCTGATCAGCTGGACCAGGTCCACCTGCAGGGACTTGTTCAGCTCCTTGAGGTTGCCCACCTCGAAGGACTGCACCGCGACCTTGGCGCCCGGCCGGTTCAGGCCGTTGGTGGTCAGCGCCTGGACCACACCCGGCTCCAGCGGCAGGCCGAGCTTGGCGAAGTAGCTCGGGTGCTTGGTCTCCGGGGCGACGCCGATGTCCCGGTTCAGCTCGCGGGACAGCCGGGCGCGCAGGTCCAGGACCTCCTGGAAGGTCGGCACCTCGTAGCGGCCGTCGTAGATGGTGTTGTTCGGCCGCACGTCCGGGATCCGCTCCTTGGCGCGCAGCGTCTTGAGCTCGGCCAGCGTGAAGTCCTCGGTGAACCAGCCGGTCAGCGACGCGCCGTCGATGACCTTGGTGGTCTTGCGGTCGGCGAACTCGGGGTGGTCGGCGACGTCGGTGGTGCCGCCGATCTCGTTCTCGTGCCGCGCGACCAGCACGCCGTCCTTGGTCGGCACCAGGTCCGGTTCGATGTAGTCCGCGCCCATCCGGGCGGCCAGCTCGTAGGAGGCCAGCGTGTGCTCCGGCCGGTAGCCGGAAGCGCCGCGGTGGCCGAACACCGACACCTGCTCGGTGCCGGCAGGTCGGTTCGGTGCGGCGATGGCCGGTGCGGTGATCAGCCCGAGCGCCGCTGCGCCCGCGACGGACAGCGCCGTCAGGCGTACCCGAATCGTCAATTTGCCCTCCCGTGTCTCGCAGCGCGTTGATCAACGCTGCACACTCGGGCAAAACACTGACCGCCGCAATCGACCATTCGCGCAAGGCGGTGCGA
This sequence comes from Saccharopolyspora sp. NPDC002686, assembly GCF_040295745.1. NCBI lineage: Bacteria > Bacillati > Actinomycetota > Actinomycetes > Pseudonocardiales > Pseudonocardiaceae > Saccharopolyspora > Saccharopolyspora sp. NPDC002686. The sequence goes on along the minus strand of NZ_JBEOVY010000135.1, from coordinate 17,387 downwards.
CATCGGGCCGACCGCCAGGTGAACGCCGAGTTGGCGGGGGCAGCTCCCGCGTGGCCTGCCGCACGCTCTACGCTGCGGTTCGTGCGAATCCTCGTGATCGGTGGTGGCGGCCGGGAGCACGCGATCGCCCTGGCGCTGTCCCGCGATCCCTCAGTCACGGCGCTGGCCTGCGCGCCCGGCAACGCCGGTACCGCTGCGCTGGCCGAGAACTACGGCGTAGACGTCGCCAAGCCCGCCGAGGTGGTCGAGCTGGCCACCAAGTGGCAGGCCGACCTGGTCGTCTTCGGCCCGGAGACCCCGCTGGTCGCGGGCGCGTCCGACGCGGTCCGCGCGGCGGGCATCGCCTGCTTCGGCCCGTCCAAGGCGGCGGCCCGCATCGAGGGCTCGAAGGCCTTCGCCAAGGACGTCATGCTCGCCGCGGGCGTGCCGACCGCGCACAGCGAGATCGTGGACAACCCCGCCAAGCTGGACGCCGCGCTGACCCACTTCGGCCCGACCTGGGTGGTCAAGGACGACGGGTTGGCCGCGGGCAAGGGCGTGCTGGTGACCAGCGACTTCGACGCGGCCCGGGCGCACGCGCTCACGCTGCTCGACAGCGGTCACCCGGTGCTGCTGGAGTCGTTCCTGGACGGCCCGGAGGCCTCGCTGTTCTGCCTGGTCGACGGCACCACGGTCGTCCCGCTGCTGCCCGCGCAGGACTTCAAGCGCGTCGGCGACGGCGACGCGGGCCCGAACACCGGCGGCATGGGTGCCTACGCGCCGCTGCCGTGGGCGCCGGAGGGCCTGGTCGACGACGTCGTGCGCGACATCGTGCAGCCGACCGTGGACGAGCTCGCGCGCCGCGGCACCCCGTTCTCCGGGCTGCTCTACGCCGGTCTCGCGCTGACCTCCAGCGGTCCGCAGGTGATCGAGTTCAACTGCCGCTTCGGCGACCCGGAGACCCAGGCGGTGCTGTCGCTGCTGCACACGCCGCTGGCCGCGCTGTTCAACGCGGTGGCGACCGGCACGCTCGCCGAGCAGCCGCCGCTGGAGTGGGAGTCCGGTTCGGCGGTGACCGTCGTGATCGCCGCGGAGGGCTACCCGGGGCGGCCGCGGGTGGACGACGTGATCCAGGGCGGCGACGCGCAGGGCGTGCTGCACTCCGGCACCCGGCGTCGCGAGGACGGCGCGGTGCTCTCGGCCGGTGGCCGCGTGCTGTCCGTGGTGGCCACGGGCGAGGACTTGGCGGCGGCGCGCGAGGCTGCGTACGAGCGGGTCAACAACGTGCACCTGCCCGGTTCGCACCACCGCACCGACATCGCGCTCCGCGCTGTGCGGGGAGAGATCGCCGTTCCGACTGCCCGATAGGGACATTCGGGTCGAAACCGCCCGGTGGCGAGGGGAAATCCCGCCACCGGGCGGTTTTTTCTGGTGTTCTGAACCTCCAGGGGGAACCGGGCCCGCCGTCCCCGCCGTCGAATCGAGCGGGCCGAGCACGAGGAGGGGTCGTGGCGAAGGCGGGCTACAACTTGGCGGCGCTGGAGGACTGCCGCGCGGCGCTGGACGGCAAGGCCGGTCCGGTGGGGGCGGTCGGCGACGGCTTCGAGGGGCAGCACGTCGATGCTGCGATCTTCGGGAAGCTCGACGCGGCCGGTGATTTCGCCAGCGCGATCACCGAGCTGGACGCCGCGGGCAAGCAGCAGTTCGACGCGGCCGAGCAGCTGCTGCGCAGCGCGAGCGGCGAGCTCGACTCGGTGCGCACGAGCATGGACGACATCGATCAGGCCAACGCCGACTCGTTTCGCTGATCTGGGGTTCTGATGGGGATTTCGGGAGAAGTCGCGAGCAAGCCCGGCGGTGGCCGGCTCGCCGAGCAGCTGCGCAAGATCGAGGACAGCAGACCGGAGGACATCCGCGCGATCGGCGATCGGTGGCGCGAGGCGGCGGCGAAGGCCGACGACCACGGCAACGAGCTGGGCAAGGCCGTGAACGGCCTCGACGGCAGGTGGGAAGGCGGTTCCGCGGACGCCTTCATCGGTTACATGGGCAAGGTCAACGGCGGCTTCGGCAAGGCCCACGAGGCGTTGCAGGGCTCGGCCGACGCGATGAACGAAGCGGCGGAGGCCGTGCAGTCCGCGAAGGACCAGGTCAACGCGATCGGCGAGCGGGCGCTGGCCGATGCGCGCCGCGCGGACCAGGCCTACGAGAAGGACGTCGCGAACGCCGAGGACGACGAAGAGGCCAAGGACGAGGCGGCGAAGCGGCGCGACGAGGCCATCACCAAGGCGATGGAGGAGCACGCCGGGGAGGCCGAGGGCAAGATCGCCGAGGCGAACTCGAAGCTCAGCGCCGCCCTGGGCAAGCTGCGCAGCGCCGCGGGCGGGCTCGACGGCGTGTTCTCCGCGCTGCCGAAGGCCGGTGTGGCGGAGCCCGCGTCGACCGAGCAGCAGTCCGCGACACCCGGCGGCGGACAGCACGGATCGCCTGGCGGGACCAGCGGTTCCGGTTCCGGCGGGTCGGGTTCCGGCGGTGCCGGTGGTGCTGGCGGCGGCGAGTCCGGTGGCGGCGGTGGCGTCCACTCCGGAGGCGGCTCCGGCGGTGGTGGCGGTGGTGGTGGCCTCGGGCCGAGCGGAGGTCCGCCCGCGGGTCCGCCGCCCGGGAACGTGCAGGAGTGGATCAAGGAAGCGATCAAGATCCTGCAGGCCAACGGCATCCCGGTCACCGAGGACAACATCGACGAGATCTGGACGATCATCCAGAAGGAGTCCGGCGGCAACCCGAACGCGATCAACGACTGGGACTCCAACGCGGCCAAGGGAACCCCGTCGAAGGGCCTGATGCAGTGCATCGACCCGACCTTCCAGTCCTACAAGCTGGCGGGCCACGACGACATCTGGAACCCGGTGGACAACATCATCGCGGGCGTCCGCTACACCTTCGACCGCTACGGCGGCTTCGACGGCCACCCGGGCCTGAAGTCGATGGCGTCCGGCGGCGGCTACCAGGGCTACTGACGATCTTCCGTAGGGTCGCGGACATGGCTGAACGTTTCGTCCGACGCCGTCGGGGGTCCTGGATCGGCGGGGTGTGCGCGGGCATCGCGGACCGGTTGGGGCTGCCGCGGATCCTGGTGCGCCTGCTGTTCGTGCTGGCCAACGGGGCTGGGCTGGTCGTCTACCTGCTGCTCTGGACGTTCACGAAGGTCGAACCCAAGAAGTAGCCCGACGATCTGGCAGGCTGGCGGGCATGGTGACGACGGACGCGCTCGCCGCAGCCCAACGCGCGAACATCCCCCCGTTCCAGGTGATGGAGGTGCTGACCGCCGCTGCGGCGCGGCAGCGCACCCACGGTGATGTCCTCTCGCTGGCCGCCGGCCAGCCGTCGACCCCCGCGCCGGAGGCGGTCCGAGAAGCCGCCGCGGCGGCGCTCACCGCCGATCCGCTCGGCTACACCGAGCAGGTCGGCCTGCTCGCGCTGCGCGAAGCGATCGTCGGGCACTACGACCGGACGTACGGGCTGCCGGTGCAGGCCGACGACGTCGTTGTGACCACCGGCGCGTCCGGCGCGTTCCTGCTCGCGTTCCTCGCGGCTTTCGACGCCGGGGACCGGGTCGCGCTGGCCCGCCCCGGATACCCGGCGTACCGCAACATCCTGTCCGCGCTGGGCTGCGAGGTCGTGGAGCTGCCGTGCGACGAGACGACCCGCTTCCAGCCGACCGTCGCCATGCTGGAGGAGCTCGACGAGCCGGTGCGCGGGCTGATCGTGGCGAGCCCGGCGAACCCGACCGGCACCGTGCTCTCCGACGCCGAACTGGCCGAACTCGCCTCCTGGTGCGATGCCAACGGCGTGCAGCTGATCAGCGACGAGATCTACCACGGGCTGAGCTACGGCGACCCGCTGCACTCGGCGTGGGAGACCTCCCGCGAGGCGGTCGTGGTCAACTCCTTCTCCAAGTACTGGTCGATGACGGGCTGGCGGCTGGGCTGGATGCTGGTGCCGCCGCGGTTGCGCCGTGCGGTCGACGCCCTGACCGGCAACTTCACCCTCTGCCCGCCCGCGCTGTCCCAGCACGCCGCGGTGGCGGCCTTCTCCCCGGAGGCCTACGAGGAGGCCGCCGGGCACGTCGAGAGCTACCGGAAGAACCGAGAGCTGCTGCTGGACGGCCTCGCCTCGCTCGGCATCACGAAGGTCGCCCCCGCCGACGGCGCGTTCTACGCGTGGGCCGACATCGGCCACCTCACCGACGACACGTCCGCGTTCTGCCGGCGCCTGCTGGACGAGACCGGGGTGGCGGTGGTGCCGGGCGCGGACTTCGACCCGGAGCTGGGCGGCCGCTACGTGCGGATGTCCTTCGCGGGCAGCGCGGACGACATCGCGGAGGCCGTCGAGCGCCTGAAGTCCTGGCTGCCGCGACCCTGAGTTTTCCCTGGTATCCGCGTCAGGTGGGACTAATCGGGCACTCCATCTGGCAGGCTTGTGGTGACGGGTTGCCGCGGTCGAGCTGAGGTGCTTGCGATGTTGTGGAAGGTGATCGGCGGACTGCTGGTCCTGTGGTTGGTGATTTCGGTCGCTGGTGTCGTCATCAAGGGCCTGTTCTGGCTCGCGGTGATCGGCGGCATCCTGTTCGTCGCGACCGCCGCGCTCGGCTGGGCCCGGGATCGCAAGCAGATCAAGCCGTAGCTGACGCGAGGGGCACCTCCGACCGGGAGGTGCCCCTCCAGCACGTCAGACGAGGATTTCGCGGGCCTGCAGGAGCGTGCGCGCCGCTGCGGGCCCGGGCCAGAGCTCAGCGGACAGCCCGGCTTCGCGGGCGCCGTCGATGTTCTCCTGGCGGTCGTCGAAGAACAGGCATTCCGCCGGCCGGGCGTCGATGGTCTCCAGCAGCGCGCGGTAGATGCGGGCGTCCGGTTTGGCCAGATTCAGGTCGCCGGAGAAGACCAGGTGCTTGAACAGCCGCGCCCAGTCCGCGTGCTCCGCTGCGCGGCCGAACGACGACGGCGCGTTGGAGAGCAGGGCCATCGTGACGCCCTGCCGGTGCAGGTCCTCCAGCAGCTGCACCGCCGCCGGGTCGGTCTCGTACCAGCCCGCGACGTCGGCCCGGGTCAGGCGCGCGGACAGGGCTCGGTCCACCTCGCGGTCGAGCCGGGCGCCCACCGCCCGCCAGTAGTCCAGGTCCGGGCAGCCCCAGTCGTAGGCCTTGCGCTCGGCGAAGTACGCCGCCTCGAACTCCTCGGGATCCGCGCCGCACATCGCCGCGAGCTCGGGCAGCGCCGCCGTCCGGCGGCTGATCACCTCGCCGTAGTCGAAGACGACCCAACGCACCACGGGCACCTCCTGGTCAGATCCGGGCTTCCTCGATCCGGTGCAGTGCTTCCTTGATGTCGGCCGTGGAGACGTCGCGGTGGGTGACGAAGCGGATCTGGCCGCTCATCGACACCGCGTGCACCCCGACCGCGGACAAGCGTTCCAGGGACAGGGCCACGTCCGGCACCGCCGCCAGCACGATGTTGGTCTGCGGCGTGGTGACCGACCAGCCGTGGTCGGCCAGGCCCTCGGCGAGCAGCCGGGCGTTGTCGTGGTCGACGGACAGCGCGTCGATGCGGTCCAGCGCGACGAGCCCGGCCGCGGCCAGCACACCGCCCTGCCGAACGCCGCCGCCGAGCATCCGCCGGACCCGCCGGGCCTCGCTGATGAAGTCCTCGGAACCTGCGATGACCGACCCCACCGGCGCGCCGAGCCCCTTGCTCAGGCAGGCCTGCACGCTGTCTACGCCGACGGTCAGCGCGGCGGGCGGCAGGCCGAGGGCGATCGCGGCGTTCCAGATCCGGGCGCCGTCGAGGTGGATGCGCAGGCCCTTCTCGCGGGCCGCGGCGGCCAGCTGCGCGTGCTCGTGCGGCGGGGTCACCGCACCACCAGCGCTGTTGTGCGTGTTCTCCAAGCACAGCAACGTGGTGCGGAGGGTGTCGTAGCCGGAATCGCCGTGCCCGCGCACGGTTTCCGGGGTCGGTCGTCCGGGCCCGGCGTTCCACTCCAGCGGCTGCGGCATGCCGCCGGCCAGCCAGGCCGCCGAGCCGAACTCGTAGGCGAGCACGTGCGAACCGTGCGGCGCGAGGAACCGGTCGCCGCGCTGCAGGTGCAGCATCAGCGAGATCAGATTGCCCATCGAGCCGCTGGGCACCCACAGGGCGGCGGTGGCGCCGAGCAGTTTGGCGACGCGTTCCTCCAGGGCGCGCATCGTGGGGTCGTGGTCGAGCACGTCGTCGCCGACTTCAGCGGCCGCCATGGCCGCGGACATCTGCTCGTCGGGACGCGTGACCGTGTCGGAGCGGAGGTCGATCGGGGCCAGATTGGTCACGAACAGATCACATCACATCGACCCGGGGTGAGGGAAACAGCCCGGCGCGGTCCGCTGGGGGGACTGCGGTATCAATCACTGGGGTGGATTGCCCGGTCGCCGCGTGCAACGGTTGGGGCCGGGCGTCCCGTCCTACACGTGCAAGCACTGACGAGCGGAGAGTTCCGCGTGGACCAGCACGAGGAGCAGGAGTTCGCGGAGTACTTCGCGGCTCGGCGGGAGGCGGTGCGTCGGATGGCGTACATGATGTGCGGTGACTGGCACCGCGCGGACGACCTCGCCCAGACCGCGTTCATCTCGCTGCACCGGCACTGGCGGAAGGTGCGCGACAAGGGCGCGCTGGACGCCTACGTGCGCCGGACGCTGACGCGGGCGGTGATCGACGAGTCCCGGCGCCCGTGGCGGCGGGAGCGGGCCGTGGAGGTGCTGCCGGACCGCCCGGTGGACAACCCGGACGTGGACGACTCGGTGGCGACCAAGCAAACCCTGCTCGCCGCGTTGCAGAAGGTCCCGCCCAAGCAGCGCGCGGTGCTGGTGCTGCGGTTCCTGGAGGGGCTGGACGTCGCGGGCGTCGCAGCGGTGATGCGGTGCAGCGAAGGCAACGTGAAGAGCCAGAGCGCGCGGGGCCTCGCGGCGTTGCGCGAGGTGCTCGGTGATGAGCTCGGCGATCTGCGGTCGGCGTGAGGAGGTGCGGGTAAGTGGACGAGAGCAAGCTTGAAGAGCTGTTTCGCGATTCGGTGCAGTCCGTTCCTCCGGCGTCGTTCGACGAGCACGACGTGGCTCGGGCGTCGCGGCGGATCACGGCTCGGCGCCGGATGACGGCTGTCGGCGGCACGGTGGTGGCCGCCGGCGTGCTCGCGGGCGGTGTCGCCCTGGTCGTGCCGTCGGAGCAGAAGACCGTCACCAGCCAGGCGCAGCCCGAGGTCGCGTCGCCGCGCAGCGACGACGGGCCGAGCGTCATGTCCACCCGCGGTGGGCGCTGCGGGCCGGACGCGCAGCTGGCCGCGGCGGTGACCAAGGAGCTCCCGGAAGCCGCGGCGACGGCCCCGGTGGCCACGCCGAGCTGCCCGTCCGGCGCGAAGGTGGCGTCCTTCGTGCTGAACGAAGGACCGGCGGCGGGCAACGTGACGGTGATCGTGAGCCCGGTCGGCACGGTGCCGCCGGACCAAGCGGCCCCGGGCGACACCCGGCGCCCGGACGGCTCCGAGCAGTCGGTCCGCGCGACGCGCAGCGGCAAGCTGGTCATCGCGCGCAGCAACCCGAACCAGGGGTCTCCGGCGGCGCCCTATGGCGCCCGCCTCCCCGAGATCGCCGGAGCCGTGGCGACCCAGTTCTGACCCAGCACTCGACGCCGGGGCGGGCACCGACCCGCCCCGGCGCTTGCATGCGGGTGGTGGGTTCCGTCACCGGAGTGGTACAGCTGTACCAGAAAATTGGTACGGTAGTGCCAGAAAGTTCGACGGCCGGGTTGAAGGAGAGGGCGACCAGCGATGATGGCCTGGATCATTCTGATGGTGTCGGGGGTTTTCGAGGCTGGATGGGCGATCTCGCTCAAGCTCTCGCACGGCTTCAGCCGCCTGGGTCCGACCATCTCGTTCTTCGTGCTCGCCGCGGTGAGCTTCTCGGGCCTGGCCTACGCCATGCGCGAGCTGCCCGCAGGCCCGGCCTACGCGGTGTGGACCGGCATCGGTGCCGCCCTGACGGCGATCGTCGGCATGCTCTGGCTCGGCGACGGCTTCTCGGTCCTCAAAATGGTCTCGATCGTCCTGATCGTCGCCGGAGTCATCGGCCTCAACCTCGCCGGCACCCACTGACCCGGAACCACAGTTTCAATTGAAACTGCAGACTCCCCCCCCGGCGCTGGACCACAGTTTCAATTGAAACTGCAGACTCCCCCCGGCGCTGGACCACAGTTTCAATTGAAACTGCGGTTCCCCGGCGTGTCGGGACTCCGGTGTGTCGGGATCCGACATGCCGACGGTTGTGGACAGGTTCCGGGTCCTGTGGAGAACTTCCGCAAATTCAATGGAAATTGGACATCCAATTTCCATTGAATTTGCGGATCCACCGGCACGAACGGGGGAGCTGGGGGTTCGGGGCGTCGGGGTTGGCGGGTGGTGGAGTTGGGGAGCTTAGGATCGGCAGGCATGACAGCGGCCAGTACTCCGAAGGGCGAGCGGCGGCGGCAGGCGTTGGTGGTGGCCGCCGCGGAACTGCTCGCCGAGGGCGGCTTCGAGGCCGTCCGCCACCGCGCGGTCGCCGAGCGCGCCGGACTGCCGCTGGCCTCCACGACCTACTACTTCTCCTCGCTGGACGACCTGGTCAGCGCCGCGGTGGAGTACGAGGGGCGGCACGAGCTCGAGGTGGGCCGGGCCCGCCTGGACGAGCTCGCCGAACAACCCCGCAGCACCGACGCGGTGATCGAACTGCTGCTGGACCTGCTGCTGGGCATCGACTCGCGGGACGGCGGCGCCGACGTGGTGCTGCTGCGCTACGAGCGGCTGGTCGGCTCGCCCCGCCGCCCCTACCTCGCGCCGCTGATGCGGGAGCTCAGCGCGGAGCTGCACGACCTGCTCGCGGAGATCTTCGCCCGCAGCGGCATGGAGGTCGGCCGGGACCGCCTGCTCGAGCTGATCGCCCTGGTCGACGGCGCCGTGGTCAACGCCCTGATCGCGAGCAATCCCGATCCGCGCGGCGCCGCCCGCGGGATGCTGCGCTCTCAGCTCGGCTGACCCACCCGGCACAGCTCGGCGTAGGAGCCACCGGCGGCGATCAGCTCGGCGTGGCTGCCGAGCTCCACGATGCGCCCGTCCGCCATCACCGCGACCCGGTCGGCGTTGCGCGCGCTGTGCAGCCGGTGCGCGATGGCGATCACCGTCCGGCCGTCCAGCAACGTGGCCAGCGCCTGCTCCAGCTCCCGCGAGGTGGCGTTGTCCAGCAACGACGTCGCCTCGTCCAGCACCACCGTGTGCGGGTCGGCCAGCAGCACCCGGGCCAGCGCGAGCTGCTGCGCCCGCGACGCAGGAACCGGGTGGCCGCCCGAGCCGAGCACCGTGTCCAGCTCCGCGGGCAGGGATCGCAGCCACTCCAGCAGGCCCACCGATTTCAGCGCGTCCACCAGCTCGTCGTCGGTGAACTCGCGGTCCGGCAACGCCAGGTTCTCCCGGAGCGTGCAGGCGAAGACGTGCTGTTCCTGGGTCAGCAGCACCACTTCGCGGCGCAGCTGCTCGGTCGGCAGGTCGGCGATCTCGGTGCGGCCGAAGGCGACCGAACCGGAGTCCGGTCGGCTGATCCCGGCGATCAACCGGCCCAGCGTGGACTTCCCGGCCCCGGACGGCCCGACCACGACCAGCCGCTCCCCGGCGGCGACGGTCAGGTCGACGCCGTGCAGCACCTCCCGGTCCGCGCGGTAGGAGAAGCGCACGTCGCGGATGACCAGCTCGCGCGACCCGTCCACCTCCTGCGGCGGGGTGTCGGCGGTCGGCGCCTGCTGGACGCCGAGGATCCGCTGCAGCGCGGTGTACCCGGTCTGCAGCTCCTCCAGCCACATGAACAGCTCGTCGAACGGGTTCGACATCGCCTGGGCGTAGAGCACCACGGTGATCACGGTGCCGAGCTCGACCGACCCGTTCCAGTACGCCCAGCCGCCGATCAGCAGGATCGCGCCGATCGGCAGCACGTACGACAGCTGCAGGCAGGGCAACCAGACGGTCAGCAGGTACCGGTGCCGGTACTCGGCGTCCAGCGCCTGGCCGAGCGCCTGCTCGTTGCGCGCGATGCGGCGCTCCCCCAGTCGCAGCGCGGCGACGGTTCGCGCGCCCTCGACGGATTCGTGCGTGCTGGACTGGACTTCCGCCCAACCGGCCATGATCCGGCGCAGCGTCGGCAGGGACCGCGGGTAGTACCAGCGGGTGCTCAGCACCATCAGCGGCACGGCGACGAGCATCCCGCAGGCCAGCAGCGGCGAGGTGAGCAGCATCGCGGTGCCGGTCAGCAGCACGGTGATCAGCGCGGTGGTGATCTCCGGTGCGGCGCTGCGGATCGTGTAGTCCAGCCGGTCGACGTCGGTGGTGGCGCGGCTGAGCAGGTCGCCGGTGCCGGCGGATTCGACCGCGCCCAGCGGCAGCCGCAGCGCGTGCCCGACCATGCCTTCGCGGGACTCGGCCAGCAGGTGCTCGCCGAGCAGCGTCGCGCGCATCCGCGCGGCCCGGATCAGCAGCGCGTTCACCACGAGCACCACGAGGAACGCCCCGGCCAGCAGGTCGATTCGCTCCGACGTGGTGCCGGCGGCGACCGCGTCGACGAGCGCGCCGAGGATCTGCGGGCCGAGCAGGCCGACCACCGTGGCCAGCCCGAACAGCAGCATCATCGCGGCGAACCGGCCGCGGTGCGCTCGGAGCGTCTGCCACGCCCAGCGCCGGACCGTGCGCCCATCGGCCAACGGCAGCTTCACTTCTCCGCCCCCAAGTCCAGCGCCCGGTCCGCCACCGCTGTCCAGAGTGGACTCTGGCTGAGCACGATGGTGGTGCGACCGGTGCGGAATTCCTTGACCCGCTCGGCGATCCGTGCCTCGGTGTGCGCGTCGACCGCCGACGTCGGCTCGTCCAGGATCAGCACGTCGGCGTCCGCGCACAGGGCGCGGGCCAGCAGCAACCGCTGCCGCTGACCGCCGGAGAGCGAGCGGCCCCGCTCGTCCAGCACGCCGTCGGCGGGCAGCGCGGCCAGCACGTCGTGCGCGTCCGCGGCGTGCAGCGCAGCCTCCAGGTCCACGCCGTTGCCCAGGTCGACCTCGGCGAGGACGGGACCGGCGAACAGCTGGTCCTGGTTGTGCGCCAACAAGATCCGCTGCCGGACCTCGTCGGGCTCGACCGCCCGCAGCGGCACGTCACCGGCCCGCGACTGCCAGGCCAGCCGCTCGGCCACGGCGTCGACCTGCTCCCCGGCGTCGATCACGGTCAGCTCGCCCGGGGCGATCCGCACCCCGCTGGCCTCGTCGAACAGCTCCAACGGTCCCGACGGCAGCGACTGCGGCCGATCCGGCGACGGCGGCTCGGGCTCCACTCGCAACAATGCCTGCGCGCGCCCGGCCGCGACCATCCCGGCGGCGAACGAGTAGGCGGCTTCAGACGCCGTGCGCACCGGGATCACCAGGAACGCCGAGACGCCGTAGAACGCGACCAGCTCGCCCACGCTGATCGTCCCGTCGAGCGCCAGCCGCGCTCCTAGCCAGGTCACCAGCACCGTCACCAGGCCCGGCAGCAGCACCTCGGCCCCGGCCAGCCACGCCTCGATCCGCCCGGCCGCCACTCCGGCGGCGCGCACCCGCTGGCTGGCTTCGGTGAACCGCGCGTGGAACCGGGGTTCTCCTCCGACGCCGCGCAGGATCCGCAGCCCGGACACGATGTCCGCCGCCTGCGCGCTGACCTGCCCCAACTGCTCCCGCTGGGCTTCCTCGCGACGGCGCAGCGGGCTCAGCAGCGGACCGATGCCGAGCGTCGCCAGCGGCACGCCGATGAGCACCACGACACCGAGGACCGGGGAGATCGACAGCAGCAGGACCGCCGCCACGACGAACGACACCAGCGAACCGGTAGCTCGTCCGACGACTTCGAACAGGTTGCCCACGCGGTAGATGTCCGAGGCGCCGATCGCGACCACCTCACCGGCGCGGACCTTGCGCGTCAGCACGCCGCCGAGCTGCGTCACGTGCGCCAGCACGAGGCGCTGCGATCCCGCCGCGCCGTGCAGCCAGATCGAGTGCGCTCCCCAGTGCAGGAAAGCCGCCGCGATCATCTGCGCGACGCCGAGCCCGAGCGCGGCCAGCACCCAGCCCACCAGCGCGCCGACGTCGTGCGGCCGGATGCCTGCGTCGACCGCCGAACCGATGACCAGCGGCATCAGCGCCGTCGGCAGCATCCAGAGCGAGCCCGCGACGGTGCAGAGCAGCAGCAGTCCCGGCCGTTTCATGAGCAGGGACCGCAGGAATCGGAAGGAACTCGTGGCAGCCATGGCTCGACCGACGGTAGCCCGCGGCGAGTCCGATGGCGATCGATTTTTCCGGTTTCAGAAGTCCCAGGTGGTTTCCGCGAAGTCGGCTTCTGCGACGCGCTCGGCGCAGGTCGGGCACTTGTCGGTGATCTTCGCCGAACGCGGGTCGCGGCCGATCGGCGTCGGCTGCGGGATCTTCAGCTCGGTCGCGCACAAAGCGGGAACGGCCTGCCCGGCATATACCGCGCCGGGTCGCATGATCGTGGCGTGGCGCTGGGCCAATCCCATTCCGACGATCCAGAAGACGTCTTGCCGGTCGCCGTCGTACTCGTCGATGTCCATCGTGCTGCGCCTCACTCCTCAACCGTTGCGGACCAACGATATTGGGCGCGACATCCCGGATACCACCACCACCCGTGTCATTGAGCTCCGCTTAAGGGGGCGCGCATCCCGGCTTTCCCGCTCGGTTGGGGAAACACCTGGTCGAACCGGGGTGGAGCAACCCGTTTCGCGCTGCGGCGTCTTGAACGGGTGATCGACGGTGCAACCGCGCTGGGGGCGGCCGCGTATGGAGCGGCGGTAGCGCGGAAAGGGGACGAGTTCTATGCGGACCGAACAGGAACGGGCGTTCCGCGAGTTCGCCGGGGAACGCGCGCTGTGGCTGCGCCGTTCGGCGTACCTGCTGTGCGGGGACTGGCACCTCGCCGAGGACCTCGTGCAGACCACGCTGCTCAAGCTCTACCGCGCTTGGCGCCGCGTGGACATGTCCACAGTGGACGCGTATGCGCGGAGGTCTCTGCTGCGGGTGTGGCTGGACGAACGCCGCCGCCCGTGGCGTCGTGCCGAGAGCCGAGGCGAAGTGCCGGAAGTCGTTGACAGCGCGGCAGATCCGTCCGAAGTCGGCCGACGCGCATAGCACCGCGATGCAGTGTTGAACGCGTTGCGCCAGGTCCCACCGCCGCAGCGCGCGGTGCTCGTCCTGCGCTACTGGGAGGACCTGCCGACGGCCGAAGTCGCCGCCGCGCTCCGGTGTTCCGAAGGCACGGTCAAGAGCCAGGCGTCGCGCGGGTTGCAGAACCTGCGCGCCGCGCTCGCCGAGTCCGATCCGGACTTGGCCCGCCGACGTCCCGGACGTCCAGTGGCCACCGGTCGGTGCCACGCCTCCCTCGCACAGCCCCGAGGAGATCGACCGGATCGCGACCGGCCTGCAGCAGCACGCGCAGGAGGTCTTCTCCGGCGCGGTGACGAACAAGCCGCAGCTGTTCGACGACAACATCCTCCTCTGCGACACCCAGTGCGTTTCAGCTGGTCAGGTCCCGTGAGTCTTTTGGGCTGCCATAGCCGCCCAAAAGACTCACGGTGCCTGAGCAGGCAAAACGTCAGCGTCGCGGAGGACCGCACGGCGGTGACCTACCAGTACAACGCGCCGGGCATCGTGCAGCACTCGCCGGAGCAGGCGTGCGAGCAGGAGGACCTCAGGTTCTGCGAAGGCTCCGTGCTTGACGACGGTTCGGTGCTGCTGCACCAGGTCCGCCAGCCCGACGGCGATCCGTTCACGTCGGCCGCGTCGGCGAACTACATGCTCGACGGCAGCGTCACGATGATCACGGCGTACAACTACGACCCGATCCTCGACGACCAGAAGGACCCGAAGTCGCGCCCCGAGGTCGCCGTCCCGTTCGAGCAGCTCGACGTCCTCGCCACCGACGCGGAGCTCGCTCTGCGCTGATGGACGGGCCGGGGCGCCTCCCGGCGCGTGCGGTGGCGGTTTCGTCCGGGAATCGCCGCTCGGCGAGGCGCGGGGTGCGGTGGTCTCGCCGCGCCCCGCGCCGCCACGCGCAGTCGGGAGGTGCCCTCGGCAGGGCGGGTCGAACTCGTGCGCCGGTATCCTGGCTGCTCGTGACGGTCAAGCCCAGCATTCCGAACGTCCTCGCCGCCCGCTACGCCTCGCCCGCACTGGTCGAGCTGTGGTCGCCGCAGCAGAAGATCATCCTCGAGCGCCGGCTGTGGCTCGCCGTGCTGCGCGCTCAGGCCGACCTCGGCATCGAGGTGCCCGAGTCGGCGCTGGCCGACTACGAGCGGGTCCTGGAGCAGGTCGACCTGGACTCCATCGCCGCCCGCGAGCGGGTCACCAGGCACGACGTGAAGGCCCGCATCGAGGAGTTCAACGCCCTCGCCGGCCACGAGCAGATCCACAAGGGCATGACCTCGCGGGATCTGACCGAGAACGTCGAGCAGCTGCAGATCCGCCGCAGCCTGGAGCTGGTGCGCGACCGCACCGTCGCCGTCCTGGCGCGGCTGGGGCAGCTCGCCGCCGAGCACGCCGAGCTGGTCATGGCCGGCCGCTCGCACAACGTCGCCGCCCAGGCGACCACCCTCGGCAAGCGCTTCGCGACCGCCGCCGACGAGCTGCTGGTCGGCTTCAACCGGCTCGAGGAGCTGCTCGCCCGCTACCCGCTGCGCGGCATCAAGGGCCCGGTCGGCACCGCGCAGGACATGCTGGACCTGCTCGGCGGCGACGCCGAGAAGCTCACCGAGCTGGAGCGCCGCGTCGCCGGGCACCTGGGCTTCGGCCGCACGCTGACCAGCGTCGGCCAGGTCTACCCGCGCTCGCTGGACTTCGAGGTGCTGACCGCTCTGGCGCAGCTGGCCGCCGCGCCGTCCAACGTGGCCACCACGATCCGGCTGATGGCCGGGCACGAGCTGGTCACCGAGGGCTTCAAGCCCGGCCAGGTCGGCTCCAGCGCGATGCCGCACAAGATGAACACCCGGTCCTGCGAGCGGGTCAACGGCCTCGCGGTGATCCTGCGCGGCTACGTCTCGATGACCGGTGAGCTGGCCGGCGACCAGTGGAACGAGGGCGACGTGTCCTGCTCCGTGGTCCGCCGGGTGGCGCTGCCAGACGCGTTCTTCGCCTTCGACGGCCTGCTCGAGACCTTCCTGACCGTGCTCGACGAGTTCGGCGCGTTCCCGGCCGTGGTGGCCCGCGAACTGGACCGCTACCTGCCGTTCCTGGCGACCACGAAGGTCCTGATGGCCGCGGTGCAGGCCGGCGTCGGCCGGGAGACCGCGCACGAGGCGATCAAGGAGAACGCGGTCGCCGTCGCGCTGGCGATGCGCGAGCAGGGCGCCGAGCGCAACGACCTGCTGGACCGCCTGGCCGCCGACGACCGCCTGCCGCTGAGCCGCGAGCAGCTGGACGCGCTGCTCGCGGACCGCCTGGCGTTCACCGGCGCGGCAGCGGCCCAGGTCCAGGACGTGGTGTCCCAGATCGGGGCGATCACGGCCCGCTACCCGGAGGCCGCGGCCTACCGCCCCGCCGACATCCTCTGACCACCGGCCTGACCTGGGGTTTCCTCGGGAGCCCCAGGTCAGCGCCAGTGGGCGTTGAAGAAGTCCAGCTCGCAGCGGGTCGCCTGCTGGAACAGGCGCAGGCAGCGGGCCCGGTCGCGCTCGTCCAGCTCCGCGCCCACCCGGTCGAGCTCGCCGCGCAGCCACCGCACCCACGCCCGGAAGTCCGGGCTGCTGTGCAGCGTGATCCACTCCGCGTGCACGAAGTTCTCCGGCAGCGCGCTCGGCGCGCGCATCGCCCACTCCAGGTAGGACCACTCCGCGACGGTCAGCACCGTCAGGACCTCCGCGTAGCTGCCGCGGGCGTTGGTGTCCTGCATCAGCTCCCGGAACGCCTTCGTCGCCTCGTCCAGCTCCGGGCTCACCCGGTCGGACTCGCCGACCCCGAACGCGTCGAACGCGCGCTGGAAGTAGGTGTTCTCCTCGCTGGTGACGACCCCGATGCTGCCCGCGATCGCCAGCCGCGAGGCGTAGCGGTCGGCCTTGGCCACCCCGGACCCGAGCAGCGCCAGGAAGTCGTCCACGAACTGGTAGTCCTGCACCAGGTAGGAGCGCATCGAATCGATCGGCACCAGCCCGTCGAACAAGGCCTGCGTGAACGGGTGGGTGATGACCTCCGTCCACTCGGGCTCGCTGCGCTGGCGGAGCCAGTCGGAGAATGTCTCGGTCAAGGAAGTCCTCCTGTGCGCTGAACTGCGGACCGCCTGCGGATGCGCGGCCCGGGGTGGGGGAGAATCCGCTCGTGGTTGCACTCGCCGATTACCCCCAGATCGCAGCGGGCAAGGTTCGCCAGCTGCACGCCGTCGACGACGAACACCTGCTGCTGGTCGCCTCCGATCGTCTCTCGGCGTACGACCACGTGCTGGACACGCCCATCCCGGACAAGGGGCGCGTGCTCACCGCGATGAGCGTGTACTGGTTCGAGCTGCTCGCCGACCTGGTGCCGAACCACCTGGTCAGCGCCGACGACCCGCGGATCCCCGGCGAGGTGCGCGGCCGCGCGCTGCTGGTGCGCCGACTGGAGATGCTGCCGGTGGAGTGCGTCGCGCGCGGCTACCTGACCGGATCCGGGCTGGCCGACTACCAGCGCACCGGCGCGGTGTGCGGCGTCGAGCTGCCGGGCGGGCTGGTCGAGGCCTCGAAGCTGCCGGAGCCGATCTTCACCCCGGCCACCAAGGCCGAACTCGGCGACCACGACGAGAACATCAGCTTCGACGCGGTGGCCGCGCAGCTGGGCGCGGAGCGCGCCGAGCAGCTGCGCAAGGTGACGCTGCGGGTGTACGAGCGGGCGGCGGAGCACGCGCGCAGCCGCGGCGTGATCCTGGCCGACACCAAGTTCGAGTTCGGCCTGGCGCCCGACGGCACCCTGGTGCTGGGCGACGAGGTCCTGACCCCGGACTCGTCCCGCTACTGGCCGGCGGACGGCTACGAGCCCGGCCGGGTCCAGCCGTCGTTCGACAAGCAGTACGTCCGCAACTGGCTGACCTCCCCGGAGTCCGGCTGGGACCGGGCCTCCGACGTCCCCCCGCCGCCCCTCCCCGAGGACGTCCAGGCGGCGACCCGGGCCCGCTACGTCGAGGCCTACGAACGGATCACCGGCCGTTCCTTCGCCGACTGGCCCACCCCCGACGCCTGACCCGTCAACCCCGGTCTCCGCGAACCCGACCACGTACCGCCCGGCCGGGTGAGCCCGCTGCGGCGGGTCGGGGGGGCG